>CAZOCX010000055.1:0-5858 GCA_964578475.1 uncultured Gammaproteobacteria bacterium
GTCCGTTACGCATGCCGTATCGACTAACAATTCCATTTATTCAAAAGACCATTGACCTCTTACGCCATGGACATGAAGAAGACCGTGAAGCCGGAAGATAGCGACGAGTGCGCGAAGCTGCGTGAGAGAATTGCAGAGTTGGAGCGACAATCGCAAGAGCACTTGGACGGATGGAAACGCGCCAAAGCCGATTATCAGAATTTGCAGCGTGATACAGCCCAAGAACGTCAACGCATGATGCAGTTTGCGAACGTCGAGATTATTCATCGGTTGTTACCGCTTGTCAATTACTTCCAATACGCGTTTCATGAAATTCCTGATACACATACATCGGATCCATGGATCACAGGTGTCAAGCACATTTACGATCAATTACTAAAATTTCTGAATGAAGAAGGGATCACGATGATGGAAACTATTGGCAAACCGTTTGATCCCAGTCTTCATGAATCTGTTGGCGAGGTGGAGAGCACGAACCAGAAGCCTGGAACCATTCTCGAACAAACACAGCCGGGATTTCTGATGCATGGGAAATGTATCCGCCCAGCGAAAGTTAAAATTGTAAAAGAATCTCATCATTAATTTTATTGCGCTATGGCAAATCTCATTCGATGGCGACCGCTCCTCGATCCGTTCGAGGATATGGATCGCATGATGAATCAATTCTTTGGACAAGGCGCCAAAGGCTTCATGCCCGCGGTGGACTTGTACCAAACAGGGACGGAGGTCGTGGCAGAGGTGCCGCTTCCTGGGGTCAACCCTGACAACGTCAATGTGTCCGTGGAAAACGATGTGTTGACGATTGAAGGGAAGTCCGAACGCAAATCCGAAGTCGATGAAAAGAATTACTATCGCAAAGAAGTGTCGATGGGATCGTTTCATCGATCAGTCGGATTGCCGACATCGGTCGATTCGGAAAAAGCCGTTGCGGAATATAAGGATGGTGTGTTGAAAATCACTATCCCGAAATCCGAACGCGCAAAGCCAAAGACGATTCCGGTCAAGAAGTCCTGAAACGGAGTGCTCCGGTTTCCGGGGCACGCGCTTCAGGAGTTCTATATTATTATTCAATCAAATTATTTATGGCAAAGATTATCGGGATCGATCTCGGGACAACCAACTCGGTAGTCGCCGTGATGGAGGGTGGACAGCCGCGTGTTCTGGAAAATAAAGAAGGCCAAAACATTACGCCGTCAATTGTGGCGATTTCCAAATCTGGAGAGCGCCTGGTGGGAGTTACAGCAAAACGCCAATCTGTCACGAATGCCGAGAACACGATTTTTTCTGTGAAGCGTCTGATCGGACATCGTTACGAAGAAATCCAAGAAGAAATCAAGCGGTTACCGTATCAGGTTTCTAAATCCGGCGAAGGTGTTGTGATTCGCATGAATGGGAAAGAATATTCTCCGCAGGAAATTTCTGCGATGATTTTGCAAAAACTCAAAACCGATGCCGAGGAACGCTTGGGCGAGAAAGTTACCGAAGCTGTGATTACCGTTCCGGCATATTTTGATGATTCGCAACGTCAGGCAACCAAGGATGCAGGGAAAATCGCAGGATTGGAAGTCAAGCGCATCATCAATGAACCTACAGCTGCAGCGTTGGCATACGGATTCAATAAAAACAAGAATGAAAAAATCGCGGTCTATGATCTCGGTGGTGGAACCTTTGACGTATCGATTCTCGAAGTGGGGGACGACACCGTCGAAGTCAAGGCAACCAATGGGGATACGCACTTGGGGGGAGATGATTTCGATCAGCGCATCATAGAATGGATTGTTCAGGAATTTAAAAAGCAAGAAGGCATTGACTTAAGTACCGATAAACTCGCTCTGCAACGGTTGAAAGAAGCAGCGGAAAAAGCAAAGATCGAATTATCGTCCGCCGAGCAGACAGAAATCAACCAGCCCTTTATCACGCAAGGCGAAGCTGGGCCGAAACACTTGGTCATGACATTGACGCGCGCCAAACTCGAGGATCTCGTTTCCGATTTAGTAGAGCGCACCATGGAACCGTGCAAAAAAGCTCTTGCGGATTCCGGACTTTCCATTTCGCAGATTAACGAAGTCGTGCTCGTGGGTGGAATGACGCGCATGCCTTTGGTGCAACGCAGCGTCGAAAAATTCTTTGGCAAGAAACCGCACATTGGCGTAAATCCTGATGAAGTAGTTGCGATCGGCGCTGCCGTACAAGCAGGTGTTCTCCAGGGCGATGTGAAAGACATTCTGTTACTGGACGTGATTCCGTTAACACTCGGTCTTGAAACATTGGGCGGTGTTCGCACACCGTTGATCGAGCGCAATACCACGATTCCGACCTCCAAATCGCAAGTCTTTTCCACAGCGTCCGACAACCAACCGTCGGTCGAGATTCATGTGCTCCAAGGCGAACGCGAAATGGCATCGGACAATAAATCGCTGGGTCGGTTTATTCTCGATGGCATTCCACCGTCTCCGCGTGGTGTTCCGCAGGTGGAAGTCACGTTCGACGTGGATGCGAACGGCATTTTGAATGTGAAAGCGAAAGACAAAGCAACGGGGAAGGAACAATCGATTCGCATCGAAGCATCCAGTGGATTGAGTGAAGACGAAATTCAGCGCATGAAACAAGATGCGGAAAAACATGCGGACGAAGATAAAAAGAAACGCGAATTGGTGGAGAAACGCAACACCGCAGAGACGTTGATGTATGCCACAGAAAAAGCATTGACGGACGTGGGTGATAAAGTTTCCGAGGATGAGAAAAAAGCTGTACAGGAAAAACTCGAAGCATTGAAAAAAGTCAAAGATGGTAATGATGCGGCAGCCATCGAAACCGCAACCCAAGAATTATCCAAGGCTTCGCAAAAGATCGGAGAAGCCCTCTACAAGAAACAAGCCGAAAGCCAAGGTTCTTCTCCATCTACAACGCAGGAACCTGAAAAAGAAAAAAAGAACGATGAGCCGGTAGAAGGAACATTTAAGGAAGAGAAGAAAGACTAACTATAGAGAGGGGTCAGACCCCGGGTCTGACCCCTACCAAGGGTTCAATCCTATTATCCATGCCCAACGACTACTACGACATCCTAGGTGTTTCGCGCACTGCAACTGCAGATGAAATTAAACGCGCGTTTCGAAAAAAAGCGCATCAATACCATCCGGATAAACAAGGTGGCAATGAAGCAAAGTTCAAAGAAGTCAACGAAGCGTATCAAGTATTGTCGAACAAAGGAAAACGCCAGCAGTACGATCAATTCGGAGCCACATACGAAGACATGCGACGAAATGGTGGGGGATTTAGCGGTGGCCAAAATCCGTTTGGTAATGGTTTTGGCGGCCGTGCTGGTCCCGGATTTGATTTTTCCGGATTCGATGATTTAGGAGATGTATTTTCGGAATTCTTTGGTATGCGGACACGCACGCACAAGCGTGGTCCAGCACGTGGACGCGATGTGGCACTTGAAATCATGGTGGATTTTGAGCAAGCGGTATTCGGAGTAGCAAAAGAAGTTGCTGTGAATTTGCACCAGACATGTTCACGATGCAAAGGCAACGGTGCAGAGCCGGGAGCAGCGATTGAAACGTGTGCGACTTGTCGAGGAGCAGGTCAGGTGCAGCAAGTGCAGAATTCCTTTTTTGGACAAGTTCGGACCTCGGCGATTTGTCCATCGTGCGCTGGTCAGGGAAAACGCGCATCCCAACCCTGCGCGGTCTGTAAAGGTGAAGGCGTAGAATTACAATATCAGACCTTGTCCGTGGATATTCCAGCAGGCATCGATGATGGTCAAGTGTTGAAACTTTCAGGAAAAGGCGAGGCCGGACGCCATGGTGGACCATCCGGAGACTTGTTGATTACCGTGCGCGTGCGAGAGTCGAAAAATTTTGTTCGTGATGGAAGTAATCTTCATTCCACGGTGGAAATCGGATTTGCGCAAGCAGCGCTCGGTGATGAAATTCCTGTCAAAACCATCGATGGAGAAGGAAAGTTGGTCATCCCCAAAGGCATTCAATCCGGCACGCAACTGCGTATTCGCGCTAAAGGTGTACCCAAACTGCATGGCTCCAGCCGCGGCGATCATCTCGTAACCGTGAACGTCAAAACGCCAACGAAACTCTCCTCCAAGCAGAAAAAATTATTGGAAGAATTACGCGGGTTAGAAAACAACAAGGGTGTGAAAGGTTGGTTCTAATATGGAAATCTCTATTCTTAGCATTCTTAGCCTTATTTTTAGGACAGTGATGTCTTGGAAACGAATTATAGCTACGAAGGACGTGGCAAAAACTATCGAAGAGGGCTCTAAGAGAGATTATCTACCAATTATCGAAATTGTTCGGTTTTCACACTCCTACATTAGTGAGAAAGAGAAAAATTTTTATATCTTAAGAATTATAAATAGTGGCCATGGGCCTGCAAACAACCTTTGTGTTTATCTCGATAACACACTTCTTAAAGGATCGTTCTCTCTCGGTAAAGGGGCAGCTAGTGAAATAGAAATATCGGATTCTAAAATGATTCAGACTGAACCGAAAAAACTCAGAATTTTCTACAATGATTTTTTTGGAAAGCCGTTTAACTTGGACTTTAGATTAAATCGGGATAAGGATGAGTACCAAATTCGGGAGCAATTTTCCCCTGAATTGTAATTCTAGAGTAAATGGATATTGATGCGCCGTCTCTGCGACGGCGCTATTTGTGTATAACTATGTTGATTTTGTGTAACCGGCTTGCAACAATACAACCAGAGCAGGTTCGATCGGTTCAGACGATCCGCCTGCTTTGAAAAACACGTTCATGCACCTTTGAGTGGAGAAACCGATGTCACCTCTAGGCACGCTACGGTGGGTAATGGTGCTCGTCGGCTTGTTCGCAGCAGCCCCATACGTTGCGAACGCCGAGCACAGCAACCAACCACACGAAACCTCGGTCTACAAAGACGCTCGCCGCATCGATAGGGGGCAGGAGATTCTGCTCGAGGACGTTGCGTACCAGATCGCGGATAGCGAATTGCTGCCCGGAGCAGTCGAGCAGCTAGGTGCGATAGGGCTTCAGGATCGGGAGAGGATTCTCGAGATCTTGAGCAGCCTCGCAGTCTCCGAAGATGTTTGGCAAGACGCGACAGCAGTCCTCGAATTCCCCATTTCGGATAGCCCGACATTGACGGGGACGCGCGTGCCGTGGTATTCCCGTCGTCTGCAGTACGATAGCAACGAGAAAGACTGGGATTACATCTACACATTTCGTCTGAACACGAATCGGTTCCCACCGAATCAGCGGCTGTGGTACGGCGAGAAGTGGACCTGTTGGGTCAAGCGGTGGGGATTCCCGTCAACATACTGGGGAGACTACTATCGTAATGGGTCGTGGTACTCGGAATATCTGCTCGGAAAGAACACCGTAGATTGGTTCACGTGCTACGGGTACATGGAGCTCGAATACTGGTATTAATGGGCATTGGCTAGTGGCGGACGTCCATACCCGCCACTAGCCCAATATCATGAATATGAAAGACAAAATCCTCAAAAGCATTTTTATCCTACTCCTGCTTGTATGCGGCTACGTTTTTATTTTGTTTCTGCCGGCATATATCCAGCTCATCTCACGACAGGAAATCGTTTTTTCGATTTTCCTGATCGCTGTATCGATCGGAATTCTTTTTGCCGTTGTGCTTGCTTTTCGTAAAACCAAACATCTATTGTGGGTAGCACCGCTGCTAATTGTCTTAACCGTTTTTTCTTACAGCACACTAGACGACGCGGATGGAAATTGTCGGGTACTTAACAATTCGGTGGTTCGTTCGATCACAGAATTTCACGTACACAGCATCGATCCGATTACGACATTGGATCGTAGCGTTTCTGGCGACTATCTGCAGTCGTGTA
>CAZOCX010000056.1:0-5857 GCA_964578475.1 uncultured Gammaproteobacteria bacterium
GTAACGCACGGAGTCGAGCTTCCTTCGCGACGGCATCCGCGAACGGCTCGCCGCCATTCGGAATGCCTGCGATCGTCTGAAAGTTCACGCTCTCTCCGTACCTTGAGAACTCGAACAGCTCGTACCCAATCTCGCTCATGTGTTCCGGCCTTAAGGGGCCGGGTTTTGGGTTGTCTGCTGTTCGTAAGTTCAGGTAGATCGGCGACAACGGCGCGTCGGGTTGCCTCTCATGGTGTTTGAGGCGAAACCCCCGTCCATCGGACGACTGGTTTTTGAAGAGAACTGCCCCAGCCTGGAACAGCAGGATTGCGATCCGCATCTGGGACGGTGTAAGGTCACTTGTCATACCCTACCTGCCATTTCTGCCAAGGCCGCGTCGATGTCAGCGTTGATGCGGTCAGCTGCCGCAGGCGGATCGTCAGACTTCGTGATCTCTCGCCCAACCACGACGTAGGTTGCACCGTTGCGAATGGCTTCCGCGGGCGTGAGAACACGTGCCTGGTCGTGATGTTCGGTGTCAGCAGAACAAACCCCAGGCGTCACGTAGATGACTTCGGGCCACTGATTGTGGAGTCCTTCTACCTCCTGAGGTGAGCACACGATCGCAGGCACTTCAGCGTCCACTGCCATCTGACTGAGAACTGAGACCTTTCTTCCGACTGGCGCACCAAAGATCGTTCCGCATTCGTCTTTGATAGAAGTGAGGACTGTGATTCCGGTGATCTTCGAACCGAATTCCACAGTCTGGGCGACTGCGCTCCGCATGGCCTGTGTACCAGCAGAGGTATGAACGGTGATGAGGTCCGGCCGCAGCCGCGTAAGTTGGTACGTTGCGGCACCGACCGTGTTTGGGATGTCATTGAGCTTTGGGTCGATCATCAGGAGGGACTCGCGGAGTCGGCTCCAAAGTTCCCGTTGCATGTCGGCGCAGGAGTACGCGACCTCTGCGGACATCGCGGAGCCGATGTCGGCAATCATCTGCATCAGAACCTCCAGCCCAACCTTGAATCCCCTCACTTTCGCGCGTACTTGCTCGACGAGATTTAGGGCCGTTGCGAGCCTAGGGACGTCGAGTGCGACGATGATTCGGCTTTTCTGGTTCACGGAATTTGCCTTTGTGATAGGTACAAAACAGTTCGAAAGGGGACCCTCTCGACCGTTAGTGTTATTTAACCATACGGTTCTATTTTCGTAAACCGATGATGCAAAACACAAAAACCGGCTCCAGCCGGTTTTTCTTGTTGCGGGGGCGGGAGTTGCACCCGCGACCTCAAGGTTATGAGCCTTGCGAGCTGCTACTGCTCTACCCCGCGTCATTTCTTGATTCGTTGCTGACAAACTATACTGGATATTTCCCTATCTAGTCAAGCCATACAATTTTACCAGGTCTGACTCCCTACGAGGTTGAATCTTGTGCAGGGTTCAACCCGGTTCTTGACCAGGAAGGAAAAACTGGCTATCGTTGCTGCACGCACATTTTGGAGGTGCAGCATGCGAAGATTGATGGCCGGAGTCGCCATCACGCTTGCTACTGCATCTCTTGCAGTAGCGAAACGCGGTGGGTCGGAGCGGATGATCACCGCTCCGGAACAAGTACTTTCGGAGTTCGTTTCCGGGCGTGAGATGGTCACGCTCGTGGTCTTTGAGATGGATTCCATGCTCGACGCGTTTGCCCGGGAATGGGATACGCGATCCGAGCGGTTGGAGTTGCTCGAAGACGGTGCCTTGCGTGTAGTCGCAGGCACAGCGGACAGGGATGCGGTGGTGTTGGTGCAGGACCATCACCGAAACGGCGTCGGAAACGCCGAGCGCGCCACATTGTGGGCGCTCGACCGGTTCGAAGTAGACCGCGTTGTCTGCATCGGCGTCTCAACCGCGCAGGATGCGCGCGACGTCGGGGCATTCCATCGTGTTTCAGAGATCTATTGCGATGGAATATGTTTCGCAGCAGAGCGTGGCGGACTCGCTCTACGCACGGCCGAGACGTTCTCGCCGGCGACCCGTACCGACGCGGACCTGATTGATTCCTTTGCCGCGCACAACGTTCGCGTGGCAGAGGAATCGGGCTTGCCGTGGGTTGTGTACAGTTTCTCCGTCTTCACCATAGCTCAAGTGAGCAAGGTGGAGGACTGGAACTCGTACACGGACGAGTACCAAAATCTGACCACGTGGGGTCTCGCGCGCATGTTCGCCAACCACAATGGCGTTGCGCAGGCCTACCTTGCCGCAAAGCAGAAGATGCTTTCCGGCGTCGCCCGCCTGGCCCGAGAGATGCATCAATAACACCCCTGTCCGCGAAACCAATCGCGTCGATGGGGGTTCTTTATAATTAAGAGGCTCTATTTTTCGCACACTCTAGATCCGACCTGGTTAGGTCGGATCTGATAAAACTTTAGTGCTATTTAGTACCAGGGGCGAGAGTTGAACTCGCGACCAACGGCTTATGAGTCCGCTGCTCTACCACTGAGCTACCCTGGCACGAGTGTATCGACACGGTAGTTTCCTAGATGGAATTCCACGACTTGTACTTATATCAAAGAATAGTCTAGAACGTCAACGCAGGCAATAACTGTTTTACTGGATCTAGCCTAGTCAGGCCCATGTAGGATTTTAGAGTAAACAAGAAAGTTGCGTCCCGTCTTGCCATCCTGCATAATGAACCAGGGTTGTTGAGCTTCAGCAGCTTCGACACCGCATCATTATTAAGACAAATCTATGAACAAAGTGGTTCATTTTGAAATCCCGTTCGACAACGCCGAACGCGCAGAAAAGTTTTACAAACAAGCATTCGATTGGCAGATTATGGCCATGCCCATGCCACAAGGCGGGAATTATTACATGGCAACAACGGTCGAGATGGATGAACAACAAATGCCGAAAGAAGCTGGAGCGATCAATGGAGGATTGACGCCACGCGATGCAACTCTTCAGAGTCCGGTATTGGTAGTGAATGTTCCAGAATTAGACGCAGCACTCGAAACCGTGAAGAACGCGGGTGGACAAGTCGTTATGGAAAAAATGCAAGTCATGGATATGGGGTTGTATGCTCGCGTCAAAGACACCGAAGGAAATGTTATCGGTGTGTGGCAAGATCTGAAACGGTAGAGTTTACTTCGAGTTTGTTATCATCTTTGTCTGCCCAAACCAGATTATCCGTATTTGTTTATGCTATAACATTGATATCAATTTTGGCAGTTCTATAAACGAAGAAGTAGAAGCATCAGCCTGGTCAAAGCGATTTTTTGAATAAATAACAACTTTCATTCCTGCTGCTCGCGCAGCCTTAATGTCGTTTTCGACATCACCAATATACACAGATTCCTCTGGTTTCACCTCGAGTTTTTGTGCTGCAAAAAGTAATGGCTCTGGATGTGGTTTGTGATTCGCAGTGTCTTGATACGAAACAGCGACGTTGAAGTATTGTTCCAATTCTGCGAGTTTGGGAGATTCATAGACACTTTCTTTGATTCGACTAGTGACGATTCCGAGTAGATAATTTTTACTTAATTTTTCTATAATTTCTTCTGTCCCTTTTGGAGTTAGCAATAACTCAAGATGATATCCAACCTCTCGACTGCGTCCCATTTCCCATATTTTTTGAATTTCTTCTTTAGAAGTAGATTTCGTTAGAACTTTTATCGTATCTACCATACTTAGATGAAAGATCGCTGGGAATTCTTTTCGCGTCGGCGGACGATAGCCGGTTTTATTCATCAAATCCTGAAAAAATTTTAAATTAGCCTCGAAAGAATCGAGAAGGACGCCGTCGATATCAAAAATTACTGCCTTAATCATTGTACTTTAATCATTCATCCAATCACTCAAGCAAGCGAAGTCTTTTGCTCGCTTCCCAGCCCACTCACTTCGTTCGTGTGCAATTATACGGTTCCGCTCGAACCAGCTTTATCAAAAATTGTTGAAAATTACCAGACCCTTCCTTTTTGCCCGCCTGCTGGACGGAATGGATTTTTTCGGACGGCGGCGAGGCCTCAAATTTGCTGGTGGGCGGGGTTAAGTTAAATTTTTAAAAACTTTCCTGCAAGTAAGATGTATTTCTTGTCCTGTTTCCATCTTACCATTTTTACCGCATCTTTGAAAGAAAAAAGGCGAACTGTGAAATTCTCATTCGCGTTTTGTGTATTTTGGAGTTGCCTGTCGTTGATGACTTTTACTAAATAAACATGGATTGTTTTGTATATTGTTTTTCTACCCTGATCAAAATGGTATTGATACTTACCTAATTTTTTAATGGCAACTAATTCTTGAAACCCGGTTTCTCCACAAGCTTCTCTTAACGCTGTGTCTGGCAGTATTTCTTTTTCCCTTTTATGCCCTTGGGGAAGGACATGGTGCTTTTTGTTATGGTCGTACAGTAAAACAAACTTATCGTCACGCACGACTACGGCACTGGAACAAACCTCATAGATTTTTTTGCTCATTTGTCTCATATCAATAATGTACGCCAAAATTTGAAATTTCTCAAGTTTGACATGGCATTAACATATAGTATATCATTATGTTATTATGGATATACAAAAAACCTTCGGAGAAAATTTAAGAAGGAGTAGGATAAAGTCCGGCTTATCCCAATCAAAACTTTCCATTAAGACGGGTTCTAGTCTTGTCTATATTAACAGGATAGAAAAAGGAGAAGAGAATGTTTCGTTGAAAAATATTTGGAAAATTTCCAATGTTTTAAATGTTCCTATTTCAGTCCTTTTTTCTTCATTTCAGAATATTCAATATAAGGCCGTAATTTTTGACCTTCACTATACGATTTTACGACTATCTCCTTCCCGAGGATGTGATCGCTAGGTGGTGGCTACACATCGACTAAACAGGCCTCGTTCAATGTAGCGGGGCCTTTTCTTTTAGTTTCTTCAACGATGCATCTACAATACCAGGCAATGGATAAAAGCTACTATCATTAGCTACCTGGACATAGAAATGCTTAACTTTAAAATGAGCTACTGATTTGCGGAAACATTCAATGTATTTGCGAAAGAAACTCCTCTGTTTATATAAAACTCGTGTTTTCAAGATTTTTTTATCGGTTTTACTAAAAACAATCCTTTTAAGAAAAGGTAGCGGTGCTTCCAATATTATTATTATGTCTGGTGTATTTTTTTCATGATACTTTATTAACTTTTTCATCGGATCTGTAATTTTTTTACCCAACGCATTGTTAAATGCCAAAGTAGAAATAAACGACCTCTCCATAATAACAGTATATCCCTTCTCCTTGTATTCCTTTGCAAGCTCCATCTTTTCTTTCCATTTTTTTAAATACCAGTATTCAACATTTCCGGGATGTTTCTTCATTCCCAAGTGATCCGGCTCTTGAATATATTTTGCCTTTTTGATTTTTCTACTAAGCTCTTTACACAAGGAAGTTTTCCCTATTCTCCAGAATCCCTCTATAGCAATAATCTTCCTCATAATCTATTTCAATAAATCATCAACCCTCACCTCAAGCGCGCGGGCGAGCTTGGTGAGCGTCTCAATAGTCGGGTTCTTATTCACGCCCGATTCAATGCGAATAACCGTGTTTAAAGATAAGTCAGCCAGCCGCGCTACTCTTTCAAGAGAGTAGCCCTTCTGCGCCCGCCTGCCGGACGGGCGGGGAGCGCGGCGTACTCGCCGCGCGGAGCAGTTAATTCCGAACAAGTTAGTTTTGGTGCCGGGAGAGGGAATCGGCCACCGGTCTTCTCGCTGACGCTCGAAGCCGTCGTCCTCCTATCGCCGGTCTCGTTTACACGAGACATCGGCGATTTCCGCCTATCGGCGGAACCGGATCAAACATGAAGCAGTTCATGTTTGATCCCCTTCTCGCGGCGCTCGCCTTTCCCCCGACGTA
>CAZOCX010000057.1:0-5741 GCA_964578475.1 uncultured Gammaproteobacteria bacterium
CGAGGCAGGCACGCATCACAACGGTGCACTCGCATCATGTTTTGTACTTCCGGTCGAAGATAATCTCCAGAAAATTTTTCAAACGCTGCAGGATGCCGCAGTTGTCCAACAGCACAACGGTGGGTGTGGATATAATTTTTCCAAAATTCGTCCGAAGAGTGATGTCGTTCGTGGCGTCCCAAATGTTTCCGCAGGACCGGTGCATTTTTTAGAAACATTTTCTACCGCGCTTTCACAAGTCATGCAAGGATCCAAACGCCCGGGTGGAAATATGGGCGTGTTAAATGTCGATCATCCGGATATCGAAGAATTTATTACATTTAAATCCGAGCAATCAAGTTACGCGAATTTTAATGTTTCCGTAGGTGTCACGGATGCATTCATGGAACGTGTCCGAGAAGATACCGACCATCCACTCGTAAATCCGCGTACGGGGGAAGTTGTCAAAACAATTCGCGCGCGGAAATTGTTTAACATGATCGTTGAGAATGCGTGGAGAACGGGTGACCCGGGCATGATGTTTTTGGATCGCATTGAAGAACAGAATCCCACGCCAGCGATTGGGGTGATGGATGCTACCAATCCCTGTGGCGAACAGCCGTTATTGCCGTATGAGTCTTGCAACTTAGGTTCGTTGATTCTTTCAGAGCATGTGACGAAAGACGGCAAAGTGGATTGGGAAAAACTCCGCAGTACCATGCGAAAGGCTGTTCACTTCCTCGATAACATGTTGGATGTGAATCAATTTCCCTTACCACAAATTGAGCAAATGGTGCGCTATGGCAATCGCAAGATCGGCATTGGGATCGCGGGATTTGCACACATGTTATATAAATTGGGTATTCCCTATAACTCCGACGAAGCTATTGAATTAGCCGAAGAAATTCAACGTGTATTAAATGAAGAAGGTCATGCCGCATCCGGAACACTTGCAGAAAGCCGTGGCGTCTTTCCGAATTGGAGCAAATCCGTGTTTGCAGCTCAAAACAAAAAAATGCGTAATGCAACCGTCACCACCATTGCACCCACCGGAACGCTTGCGATGGTTCCGCAAACATCCTCGGGCGTGGAGCCGGTGTTCTCGTTAGTCACCGCACGGAAAAGTTTTTATGAAGATACACGCAATCGTAATGGTGGGGGCAAGACATTGGTGTATGCTGATAAAGTATTTGAAGAAATTGCGCGTGCGCGCGGATTCTGGTCCGAAGAACTCATGGAGCGCTTAGCTGAAGCTGGCAGCATCCAAGAATTTTCCGAGATTCCGGAAGATGTGCGTCGTGTATTTGTGACCACGCATGATATTGGATATGAGTGGCATGTCAAAATCCAAGCAGCCTTTCAAAAACACTGTGACAATGCGGTCAGTAAAACCATTAATTTTCCCGAGTTTGCAACGGTTGAAGATGTCCGACGCGCATACATCATGGCGTATGAATTGGGATGCAAAGGCATCACGATCTACCGTGATGGTTCGAAGCAATTCCAAGTATTGAATAAAGGATCCAAAGCACATACAACACAGCAAGAAGTGCCAACGGATTTTTCAACGGCTGTTGAGAAGATTTCGGAGTCGGCGTTTGATGTGAAAATGATGCATACAGAAGAAACTTCTGTACCTGCGGAAGCAGAATCCGACGTCGAACTCACGCCCAATGCATTAACCGTGTTAACCAAACGTGCGTTGCGGAAAAGTGCAGAAGGATTACCCATTGAAACGCCGGATGAATTATTCCGTCGCATTGCACGATTTATTGCGAGCGCGGAAGAACAGTATGGCGCAGATGATACAACCGTCAAGAAATGGGAAGATCGGTTTTACGAAATGATGGCAAATCTGGAGTTTATTTCTGGACAAGCATTGCGCAACTCTGGCGAAGAAGGTCTCACGCTTTCCGCATGTTTGGTACTTCCGATTGAAGACTCGATCGAATCGATTTTGCAGACCTTGAATGAAAACGTGATCGCGCATAAATCCACCATTGGAACAGGCATGAATCTTTCGAAACTTCGAAGTTCCTTCGTTTCGGTTTCGAGTTCCGGAGAAACTGCGGCCGGGCCTGTGAAATTTTTGAAAGCCATTAACGCTGCGCAAGGGACGATCCGCACCAAAGGCGGCCGCAAACAAGGTTCGATGGCGATCTTGAACGTCGATCATCCGGATATTGAAGAATTTATTCAGGCGAAAGATACGCTGGGGCAGATCGATCACTTTAATATTTCTGTGGGAGCAACGGATGCATTTATGCAAGCCGTAACTGATGATGCGGATTGGGAATTGGTGGATCCGCATACGCACGAAGTGGTAAAAACGGTTCGCGCGCGCGCGTTGTTCCGTCAAGTTGCAGATCATGCGTGGAGATCTGGAGATCCGGGCATGATTTTTATTGATGCGATGGATCGCAATAATCCTACTCCCAGTTTAGGGAAACTCGATGCCACCAATCCTTGCGGAGAGCAGCCGTTACTTCCCTATGAAACATGCAATTTAGGATCGATTGTGCTGTCGCGCATGGTCCGAGAAACCGCGGAGAAAGGAATATACACGATTGATTGGGAAAAGTTAAAGGATCGTGTGGAAGCCGGAGTTCGATTCCTTGATGATACGATTGATAAAAACATTTTTCCGCTCGAACGGATCACAGAAATGACGCTTGCGAATCGTCGCATTGGATTAGGTGTTATGGGTTTTGCAGACATGCTGGTCAAACTTCGCATTCCTTACGATTCGAAGGAAGCAACCAACGTTGCGGAAGATATCATGTCGTTTGTGCAGAAACATGCGCACGATGCTTCAGAACAGATCGCATTGGAGAAAGGATCGTTCCCGAATTTTGAGAAATCCATTTGGGCGGAGAACCGCCGCGCGATGCGGAACTCTGCGGTGACCACGATTGCGCCAACCGGTTACACGAGTATTGTTGCAAATTGTTCATCGGGTGTGGAACCGATTTATGCACTCGCGTTCAAACGCACGAATTCCATGAACGATCATGATTTATTTGAAGTGGTTTCGGTGTTTGAAGAAGTCGCAAAACAAGAAGGTTTCTACTCCGAAGAATTGATGAAGAAAATTATCGAACACGGAAGCTGCCAAGGATTATCCGAAGTTCCAAAAAATTGGCAAAAGGTATTCTTGACGGCGCATGAAGTTTCGCCGGAAGCACACATTCGTGTTCAGGCGGCATTCCAGAAGCACTGTGACAATGCGGTCAGTAAAACCATTAACTTCCCAGAGTCCGCATCGTCAGAAGATATTGAAAACGTGTACATGCTGGCATGGAAGTTAGAATGTAAAGGTGTCACGATTTTCCGTGATGGATCCAAGGAAGAGCAAGCCATGCATGTCGGGAATAAATCTAAAGAACGTGCGTTGCAATCTGCGGTGGTGGGAGTGCAAGGCATTTCCCCGCGGCCACGACCGGAAGTCGTATCCGGAAGCACGTATAAAGTAAAGACGTCTTACGGGAATTTGTTTATCACCATCAACAATGACGAAGAAGGAAACCCCTTTGAGATTTTTGCGCAAATTGGAAAATCGGGCGGCGTGTTCCAGGCAAAATCCGAAGCAATTTGTCGGTTGGCATCTCTTGCATTGCGTTCGGGCATCGAAGTTTCAGAAGTCATCAAGCAACTTAAAGGCATTCGTGGACCCATGCCGTCGTGGGGCAAGAAGGGCATGATTCTCTCGATTCCCGATGCCATTGCACAGACTCTTGAAGCGCATCTTTCGAAAGACCAAGGTCAACTCGAACTCGCATACCCCACAAACGGGCAACATCACGTGAGTGATGCGGGGACGACATCGACGGAATTGGAATCCCTATCTGTTGCAACGACATCGACGGATGCGGAGGAAGAGTTAGAACCATCCGAATCACAAGACGTGCAAGATACCTCCGCAGAAAAAACATCCACGCTTTTTGAAGAACAAGTCGTTGTGACAGAAGTAGCAGAATCTGTACAGGAAAAAGAAGTGGTGAAAGAAAAAGTGTTATCCCGATCGATTGCAGATATGGGATTTGCACCCGAATGTCCCGAGTGCTCGAATGTATTGGAAATGGGCGAAGGCTGCATGGTGTGCCGTGTGTGTGGGTATAGTAAATGCGGATAGGCAGTAGTGAGAGAAGTCCCATTTCAACCTAGTGGGTCCCGTTTTTTACTCCAGTCCGCAGATCCTGCCCCGGGTCGACCATTTTGTGTTCGTCCTCCCGACATAACGTCGGGATCCTCACCCAAAATAGTCTCCCCGTGTCACCCGCGGACTGAAACGAAACACCCGCTGGTGTTCCTACATTGTAAATTACAGCAAATAGGAAAGAAAAAGTATCATTCATGTCATTGCGAGGACCCCGACGTACGTCGGGGGACGAAGCAATCTTGAAAGGAATACCCGCCCAAGGCGGGTTGCCTCTTTACATAAATTAATGTGGGCAAAAAAAATGAGGCACCAGTGAAGCCTTTGCAGGGACTTCGCACGCCGAAGCGTGCGAGAGGAAGCGTATGTGCACAAGGCCTTCGGCCTCTTCCTCACACTGATGCCTGGTCGAGCCGTGCGCTCGCAGCGCGTAAGCCACCGTGACCAATGATGGCTCGGCTAGTTTCCAGTATAGTCGTTCATGAAGAATCAGGCCAGGCGAGAGCTTGAGCGCTCCCGCGAGGCCTGTGCGGGCCGGCAGCACGCGGCGTGGTCTAGCCCGGGATTCGCCCGATCACTGCCGTCAGCACCTTGCTCAGAAGTCCCGAAGCCCTCCCGGCAGCCTCGATGACTTCTTGGTGATCTCCTTCCTCGCCCGCGTAGTTGGTCGCGCATGCCAAGCCCAGAACATTCCCGCCCATGTGCCGAAGAGCGATCGTCTCCGGCACCGTGGACATACCCACGAGGTCGACGCCAAGCTTCCGCAACATCTCTACCTCGGCAGGAGTCTCGTACTGCGGACCGGAGTTCATGGCATAGACGCCCGTTTTCAGCAGAACCGGGTCAGTATCCAGTGCTGCGGCGCGAAGCTCGGGGTCGTATGCCTTGCACATCGAGGGAAACCGGGGTCCGACAGCCGGAACGTTTTGTCCTTGAAGAGGCGAAGCGAACGCCAAGTTAATGTGATCCGTGAGGACGACCACGTCTCCGCGGCAGATGTTTCGGTTGACGATCCCAGCTGCGCACGTGATAATGAAGTTTTTCACGCCAGCCATCATTAGGGTCCGAACGTTGAAGACCACCTCCTCGAAGTCGAGGCACTCGTAGTAGTGAACTCTCCCACTAAGGATGAGTACATTACGACCCTCGATGCTCGAACAGTAGAGCTTTCCCTCGTGCCCCTCGACTGCCGGTCTCGGTAGTCCGATCTCGGTGTAGGGTACGGACCTTCCGTCGAATTGTTGAGGGTACGACCCCAGGCCTGATCCGAGTACTATTCCGATACGAGGACGGGATCCGACCTCTTGTTTGATCCAGCTATCTACCTTGCGGGCAGCGTGTGCAAGCCTTATCAGATCTGCATTCAGTCGCATGATTCCTCCAGGTTTCTACCAATACAGGAAAGAAAAGTAGAGCCCACGGGCGATCCGCGGCTTTCTGTATAGGAGGATAACAAGAATAACGAAAAAAGCAAGCGTATGTTCAGTTGAAGTAGACTAAACCTGTAGAGCTTCATTAGGAGCAGTAAAATATGATATAGTGAAAGCAACGAAATCAAACTATGCCACAGCAACATTTTGGAAATGTGCATCTGTATACCGGTGAT
>CAZOCX010000058.1:0-5577 GCA_964578475.1 uncultured Gammaproteobacteria bacterium
ACCGAGATCTTTAACTCCTGTAGTTCTCGTTCGATATCTTCAAGCTTCTCAATAAATGCGGTAGATTGCTTCATAATGTATAGAATGCGGCGTTAGTATAACGTTAGCATCCCAAAACGTCAACGAATCTACGCGATGTCTAGTGATCATTACTTGGGCCATCGTTAATAGGAACGCTGTGGTAGAATAGACCTATGAAACCGCTGATATTAGCTTCGACAACACAGATTGCGAAGAGCATTCCCGAACCGGTGCAATATGCGCTGGAGACTCTCACAGTACATCGATTTAAAGCTCATATTGTAGGTGGGTGTGTGCGGGATTTGTTGTTGCAGCGCGAACCCAAGGATTGGGACATCACCACCGATGCGACGCCCCAAGAGATCCAACGGGTGTTTCCGAATACGCTTTACAATAACCGATTTGGAACAGTCGTAGTGCGGCATCATGACATGGAACTCGAGATTACACCCTATCGGAGTGAAGGCAAGTACACGGACCATCGACATCCGGACGCTGTCACATTTGGGAAAACTTTAAAACAAGATTTAGCGCGCCGAGATTTTACGATCAACGCCATGGCAATGAATAAAAGTGGGAGATTGTCGGATCCGTTTTACGGGAAAGATGATTTGAAGAAGAAACAGATTCGAGCAGTTGGAGATCCTAGCGAACGATTCTCGGAAGATGCACTGCGGTTACTGCGTTGTATCCGCTTTGCCGGACAACTCGATTTTCACGTTGAAGAAAAGACATGGAGTGCGCTATGTCAGCATGTCCAGGATATTCATTTGGTTTCGCAAGAACGCATTCGCGATGAGTTGTTGAAAATTCTTTCGTCGGATGATTTGTTTCGATCGTTTTATCTTCTCGATCAATCGCGGCTCTTAGACGAAATTCTTTCGGAGCTTTCCGAAGGCCGTGGGGTTGCACAAAACAAGCATCATATTTATACGGTGTTGTATCACAATATTTTTAGCGCACAATACTGCCCATCCAGTGACCCGATTTTGCGCCTTGCGGCATTGTTGCACGATGTGGGAAAAGTCCGGACCAAGCAAGGCAATGGTCGGGATGCGATTTTTCATGATCATGACAAGGTCGGTGCACACATGGCACGTGCCATTATGACACGATTACGATTTCCGAATGAAGATATTGAGCGCGTCGAGCACTTCGTGCGTTACCACATGTTTTATTACAGTGTCGGAGAAGTTTCCGACAAAGGAGTGCGTCGATTATTGGTTCGATTGGGCAAAGAACATTTAAAAGATTTTTTTATTGTCCGCATCGCAGACCGCATGGGCTCGGGATGTCAGATCGAAGTGCCGTATAAACTCAAAGAGTTGTGGCGACATCTCGAAGAAGTACAAAAAGATCCGATTGATACGCGCATGTTGAAGATCCATGGCAATGATGTGATGGAATTATTGGGTATTCCTCCGGGTCCCGAAGTAGGAAGAATCCTCAATGCACTTCTCGAGGAAGTGTTAGACGATCCGCAGCGCAACACACGGGAATATTTGTTGGAACGAACAAGAGAGTTATATCAGGGAGTAGCGTAACCGTTTTTAGAAAAATCGCGTTGTTTTTTTGAATCAAATATTGCATAATACACACATCGCGCGATTCTCTTTTTAAATTCGCAAGCGACGCATTAGAGGAGGTTTATGTCGTTGGCACCGCACATCCGGGACATTGTGATTCATGAAGGCTTTGTCTCGGAGGAAAAGTTACGACAACTGGAAGAAAAATATCACGATGAATCCCGCACCCACACTGCGGAAATTTTAACGACCGAAGGAATTTTATCGGACGAAGCGTTGTATGAAATGGTGGCGGATCGTTTGGGTGTATCGTTTCGCGCGTTGAAACCTCAAGATGTTTCCAAAGAACTGTTTGAGCGGTTTCCGGTCGCGTTGCAGGAGACGCATCAGTTTGTTCCCCTTAAAGAAACAGATCATGGAATCGAAGTCGCAACACTAGACCCACATGACATCGAGACCAAAGACTTGATCGAACGCGCAACCGGAAAAGAAGTTACGTATGTGTTGACCACGCCGTCGGACCTCGGAAAAGTCTTACGTGCACATCACAAAGGATTGGAAGAGAGTGTTGCAGAAATTACCACGGGAACGCATCAACGCATTGTAAAGGATGCAGGAAAGGGCGTCTCCACCGTGAAGTTGGTGGATGCGATTTTGGATAGTGCCATTGTGGATGGTGCATCAGATATCCATGTCGAACCATCCGAGCGCGATGTCTCGATTCGGTTTCGTGTCGATGGTGTATTGAAGCGTGTGATGACGCTGCCACGAAGTCAGCTCAGCGGATTTGTCGCACGGATTAAAGTATTGTCCAACTTAAAGTTGGATGAACATCGGCTTCCTCAAGACGGTCGATTTAAACTCGCAACAGCCCAGTATAAAGTTTCATTTCGCGTATCAATTTTTCCTGTGTTCGACGGAGAAAAAATTGTGATGCGTTTGCTCGATGAGTCTCAACGCTTTACATCCCTCGATCAATTGGGATTGAATCCATCGGCGCTTGCGATGTTTAAACGGAATATCCAGAAACCCCATGGCATGGTGTTGGTAACAGGTCCTACGGGGTCTGGAAAAACGACAACGCTGTATACCGCTTTGGAAATGTTGAATGACGTGAAGGTGAATATTTCCACGATTGAGGATCCGATTGAATATCGACTTGAGGGTGTGAATCAAAGTCAGGTGAATACAAAAATCGGATTTACATTTGCCGGTGGGTTACGTGCACTGTTGCGCCAAGACCCAAATATTATTTTGGTGGGTGAGATTCGTGACAATGAAACAGCAAAGATTGCGATTAATGCGGCAATGACTGGTCACCTTGTGTTGTCGACATTACATACAAACGACGCAGTCACGACGCTGCCACGCATGATGGAAATGGATGTGCCATCGTTTCTTGTTGCCGATACAACGAACATCGTCGTTGCACAACGCTTGGTTCGGCGTATTTGTTCGGAGTGCATTACAAGTTTTACTCCCGACGCGGCGCTCATTAAAAATGTCGAGGCGGTGTTACGCATTCCTTCTCTTGCAAAACACCTCGAAGAACTCGATGTTCGGAAAACTTCTTCGGATGAACCCTTATTGTTTTATAAAGGAAAGGGCTGCGCGACCTGTGGGCAAGAAGGATATCGTGGTCGATTAGGAATTTACGAGGTACTTGAAATGACTCCGACCATGCGCCAACTGATTTTATCCAATGCATCGTCCGAGCAAGTTTTAGAAAAAGCAACATCTCAAGGCATGATCACGATGATGGATGATGCGTTGATGAAGAGCATTCAAGGGAAAACCACACTTGAAGAAATCCTCCGCGTTACTCAAGAATAATCCACTGGAACCATCCGCATCAACACCGGAAACGCCGGTGATGAATGGAGAAGATGTGCTGCCGTGGAAAGTCCGTTTTCAAACCATTTCGTTTGTCGATAAGATTTTATTTGTCCGTCATTTGCAGGTCATGATGAAGGCCGGGTTTTCGATTGCTGAAGGTCTGAAAACCATTTCGCGACAAATAGAAAACACACGGTTTAAGGCTGTGGTCGATATGGTTGCCGTCGATGTGGAGGGTGGGTTAGCGTTGTCGGTGTCGCTCAAAAAGTTTCCGCATATCTTTCCCGATGTCATGGTTCGGATTATTGAAGCAGGAGAAGAAAGTGGAGAAATGAGTGAGCTCTTGGAGCGACTCGCGGTCCACATGAAAAAGACACACGCATTAAAATCCAAGGTACGATCCGCAATGTTGTACCCATGTGTGGTGTTAGTTGCGATGATCACTGTGGGAATTGTTACCATTACATTCGTGATCCCGAGGATGTTGACGGTGTTTGAAGCTGCGAACGTCCAACTGCCACTTCCGACGAGGATTCTGATCGGAATAGGCCAGTTCTTATTACAGCAGGGAATTTGGGTCGCCGTCGGCGTTGTCATTCTCGTGATTCTTCTGATTCAAGTCTCACGGACTCCCAACGGCCGGTTATGGATCGACAAAATATTACTCAAACTTCCGATCGTGGGACGCATTATTCAGAAGACCAATATTGCAAATTTTACGCGCACGTTGAGTTCGTTTTTGAAAACCGATATCCCGATTGTGCGTACATTTGAAGTCGTCGCGATGACACTTGGAAATCGTGTGTACCAAACGGTGATCAAGGAGGCGTCCGAAGAGCTTCGACGCGGTGTGGCAATTTCTTCGGTGCTTCTTCGGTATCCAGACTTATTTCCACCGATGGCGACTCAATTTTTTGTGACTGGCGAAGAGACGGGAACACTCGACACCGTGATTACAGAAATTGCAGAATTTTATGACGCAGATGTGGAAGAAACCCTAACGAATCTTTCGACGATTATTGAACCTGTGCTGATTCTTATTTTAGGAGCTGGGGTTGCTGGGTTAGCTGTTGCTGTTTTGTTACCATTAATGAGTCTCTCTTCTGTAATCAAATGATGAAACATCGTTCTGCATTCACATTGATCGAAGCATTGATGGCGGTAATCACGTTTGGGATTTTTATGTTTGGATTGATTCTCGCATTCATGTTGATTATTGGAACGACCTCCTTTCAAAATCGCCGCACGATTGCGCTTGCGATTGCTCAAGAACGGATCGAAGCCGTACGGAATATTCCCTATGCGGATGTTGGGGTTGTTGGCGGGATTCCTTCCGGCATTTTGCCGAATTTGGAATACATAGAACGCGAAAGTCAAATATTTAGCGTGTTGTATGATATTCGATTTGTGGATGATCCGTTTGATGGAACATTTGGAAACGGTGATGCTTTGCCGACAGATTACAAATCCATTCATGTCGAGGTGCGATTCGATGCATTTGGAGTTGATGACGGCGAGCGTGTGGTTACGAGCAGTATTGTAGCACCCGAAGGATTAGAAAGTGACGCCGGAGGAGGAAATTTGCTTGTCGAAGTTTTAGATTCCGTGAATGAACCTATAAAAGATGCTCACGTACGTGTTGTGAATACGGATGTCGATCCGGATATTAACTTTGTGGTATTCACGAATGCAGATGGAGAAGTATTCATTCCCGGGGCTCCAGAAGGAACTGAAACTTATCAAATCACGGTATCCAACAATGATTATAGTACGGCACAAACCTATCAAGCATCGCTTCAAAATCCAAATCCCAATCCGCCGCATTTAAGCGTATTCGAAGGACAACTCACTTCGAAGAAATTTTTTATTGATCGTCTCTCCACTGTTGCTTTGTCCACGTTTGATTCTAGTCAGTTGACAAAAACCTGGTGGGATCAACAGTTTCGGTATCGCACGCAACTCACTATTACAAACACCGGATCTGTAGAATTGACTCCCGGAACAGTTCTTTCTGTTCCGATCAATCACGCCGGACTCGTTGCAGCGACGCGATCGTTGTCTTCCGGAGATGACGTTCGTATTGTGCGAACAACAGGTGGCGCGGGGGCAGAACAGGATCGTGTGGCAGCCTACGATACATGGAATTCCGCGACTACAACACTTTGGTTTCGTCTCACAGAGTCGATTCCTGTGG
>CAZOCX010000059.1:0-5316 GCA_964578475.1 uncultured Gammaproteobacteria bacterium
GCGATTCCGCGAATGTTCTTCCTGCATTTTTTCTTTGAGCGTACGAAATCCGTGTCGCGTTTTCAAAATATAATCAAGTGCAGACAATGCCTGCTCATCCTCGACATATTCACGACCATCCGCACCACGTGTCTGTGACACTTCCGGCGTTTCACCTAACACACGTTTCACTACCCACGATGCTTCATCGCGTTCGTTCTGCGTTTCCACAATCGCGATGTGAGAACCATCAGCATTTTTGGTCCATAATGTTTTCTTTTTCTGCCGGACATTCGGTGCAATCACAGCATTCCCAGCAGCAACAATGGTTTTCGTCGAACGATAATTCTGTTCGAGTTTAATGACACGCGTTTTGGGATAGTCTTTTTCAAAATCTAAAATATTCTGCATATCTGCACCGCGCCAGGAATAAATGGATTGATAATCATCTCCCACCACACACAAATTCGGATGCTTACCCGCAAGCAAAGAGACTAACTGATACTGCGCATGATTCGTATCCTGATACTCATCGATATGTAAATAGGTAAATTGCTTTTGGTAGCATTCACGAATATCTCGATGACGTGAAAGCAACTCCACGGTCTTTAGAATCAAATCATCAAAGTCCAAGGCATTGTGTTCTTTCAAGCGAGGTTGGTATTCGCGATACACATCTGCGGCTGCGCGTTGAACAGGGCTATCCGCGGACTTATGAAACTCTGCCGGAAGGATGAGTTCATTTTTTGCATGTGAAATCAGTGCATGAATCAACGACGGCGAAAACTGCTTGGTGTCGATTCCCAAATGCCACATACATTCTTTCACCAACGACTGCTGATCATGCGCGTCATAGATAGTAAAGGTCGATCGATATCCCAACACCCCGATCTCGCGGCGCAAGACCTGTACACAGAACGCATGAAAGGTCCCCACAAACGGCATGCGCGAAAATCCCGGGATCAAGAACTGCAACATCCGATGAATGCGTCCTTTCATTTCTCGCGCTGCCTTATTGGTAAAGGTCACGGCAAGAATATGTTCGGGTTCGATATTTTTCTCACACACCAAATACGCAATACGATGGACCAATGTTTTGGTCTTTCCCGATCCCGCTCCTGCTAAAATCAACACCGGCCCTTCGGTTGCAAGCACAGCCTCTTGCTGTTTCGAATTCAGTCCTTCAAGGATCTTAGACATGGCCTCCATCTTACCAGTTTTCCGAGGTTACGAAAACGGATGCAAACGGGATTCAATCCCGTACCACATCGCAACCATGCTTGCAAAAAAGACCTATTTTTGATAAAGTTTTGAACACACAAATTGCTCATCTCTCATCTATGGAACTTACATTGAATATCATTCAAATCGCTCTTGCAGGGTTGTTGGTTACCTTGATTCTCCTGCAAGCAAAGGGCGCGGGGCTGTCGGAGGTGTTTGGCGGCTCGGGAAATGTGTATGCAGCACGACGGGGCGCGGAAGCAACGATTTTTTGGATTACGGTAGTGGTCGCAGTTCTTTTCTTCGGCTTTACCTTTGCGCGTCTTTTTATTTAGATGTCTGTTCTCTCTCGCATCCCAAAATTTCGTCGTCGCGCGTCGCAGCCCTCTACACCCCAAGCCTTGATTCCTGGACGCATTCCGCATCCGTACCAGCTCCGATATCTCGGCGCATATCTCAATCGTATCGAGCGCTGGTTTTTGCGTATTGCAAGTTTGCTCATCGTTTCCGGCATTGTCGTCGGTGTGTGGCAATTCTGGACTGTACATTTGGAACTTATTCCGCAAGATGGCGGAACCTACATCGAAGGCTTAGTCGGGGAACCATCGACGATCAATCCATTGTATCTTTCGAACAACGACGTCGACCAAGATTTATCCCACCTCGTGTACTCGGCATTGTTTCGAACAGATCAAACCGAACAATTAATTCCGGATATTGCAACAGGGTATGATCTGTCGGAAGATCAAAAAGTCTACACCATCCACCTTCGAGATGGCGTGTTATTTCATGATCTTCAAAGTTTAGATGCAAATGATGTGGTATTCACGGTGACAGCAATGCAAGATCCGAATTATGCAAGCCCGTATCGTGCGACATTTAAAGGGATTCAGGTAGAAGCCGTGGACGAACGAACAGTCACATTCACGCTTCCAGAACCATTCTCACCATTTCCATCAAGCCTCACGTTTGGGATTCTACCCGAACATCTGTGGTCCACGATTTTACCCGAGCAAGCAAGTCGGGCTGCATTGAATCTCACACCGATTGGGTCGGGGCCATATCAATACGACCGAATCAAAAAAGACCGATCCGGAGGCATCAAGTCCATGACATTTGTGCGCAATGAATCCTTTTATGCGGCCCTACCACATATCGAACGCCTCGAATTCAAATTCTATCCGGACCTCGAAGGATCCATCCTCGCATTTAAAGACGGAAATGTAGATGGCTTGAGTTTCTTGCCCTCGACTCGGAAAGCTGAAGTCGAAAACGCGGTCGGCAATGTGCATTTTCAATCCTTGCGACTTCCGCAATATACTGCGGTGTTCTTTAATCTCAATACCGAGATTTTAAAGGACCGTGTGGTGCGTGAAGCATTGTCGAAAACTGCGGACAAACAAGCCATCATTACTACGGCACTGCACGGTGAAGGCAACCCCATTCACACGCCGATCTTGCCCGGCCAGCTTGGACACAATCCGGATATTACAGCGCCAGTCGTGAATGTCGATGAAGCAAATAAACTCCTCGACGATGCAGGATGGAAAATCGTAGACGATGCAGCATCTGAAAACAATGGATGGCGCATGAAAGATGGCAAGGTCTTGCGCTTCACCATTCGCACCATCAACCAACCGGAATTTGTTGCCGTTGCGACCGAACTCCAGAATGCCTGGAAAGCATTGCATGCGGATATTCATCTCGATGCGTTTCCGTCGCGCGATGTGCAAAGCGCTGTCATCAATGATCGCGAATACGAAGCCCTGCTGTTTGGCGTGATCTTGGGTGCGGATACGGATCCTTATCCATTTTGGCATTCTTCTCAAACCAAACATCCGGGATTAAATCTCTCGATCCTAAAGAATAAAAAGGTGGATGCCCTGCTTGAAGAAGCACGTTCTTCGACAGATCAAGAGCAACGACGCGCGAAGTATGTGGAATTCCAGCAGATCATTGCAGAGGAAATTCCTGCCATCTTCCTGTACAATCCTGTGTACACGTACGCGCATGATGAAAAGTTAAAAGGAATCGAGACAACATTCATTACACGTCCATCCGATCGATTCCGCGATATTGCATCGTGGTATATTAACACCAAACGTCAGTTCCCGAACGAGGAATAGCAATCAAATTAGAATTCGCAGTGCTAAATAAAGGGGTCCCCAACGATTCTTTGAATCGTTGGGGAGAGGTGGCACGACACGGAAGTTGGAATGAGTTCGAAATGCATGTTTCGGACTCATGGAAACTGCAGTGTCGATGCAACCGAGCCGCAGTGGTGAAACTGGTATACACGCAGCGTTCAGGTCGCTGTGGACATTCGTCCGTGGGAGTTCGACTCTCCCCTGCGGCACGAGCGAAGCGAGTGACGCAGAGGCGTCCACGAGTGTGGACGCCGTGGGAGAGGAGAAAGCCGGAGCGATGCGCGAGTTTGACCCGCCCAGGGCGGGGAAAGGCGAGCGCCGCGAGGCGGGGTCGACGGCTTCGAGCGTCAGCGAGAAGACCGGTGACCGACTCTCCCCTGCGGCACTCGGGTCATCGTAGACCTCTGGTTTCGTGAGTCCACAAGTGTGGACTCACTCCACCTTTTGTCCACGTGCCCCTCTCCCCACTCCGACTTCGCGTCGGAGCGGGGACCCCGTTTAGCGAGTGCCGATGAGGCGGAACCAATCCAACAAAGCGGGCACACGTCTATCGCGCCCGCGCCCAAAATAGGAGCTAACATTGTCAGTAATTTTTTAAGACCATTTTTCATACAATTTTAGTTCAGCACGAAGCACAAACTTTGTTTATCTTTTGAGCTGTTAAGTATATGGCGATAAGCATAAGTAGCGTTATTCCAGCGACAAAATAAAAACGATACTCGAGTACAAAAATCACTCCCCCAAACCCTATTCCAAAAAGAGCAAAAAGCGGCGCAAGACACGAAGCGCAAAACGCCGTGCCAGCAATACCCGCGAACAAAGCACCGATTCCCCCTGCGGTTGCCCTGCTCACGCCTCCTATTTTTCTTTTTTGCCGCATGACGTATGCCTGCATTGTTATGAAAAGCGAGGAGAGAGACGATAAAAAAATAAGCACTACATAATCGCGGGCGGTTAAAATCTCAAGCTGGATTGCTAAAGTATTGCCAGCGACCGTCCAGACAGGAATAAAAATGAAAAGAGCAAAGAAAACGAAAAATAAGGCAAGAAAAATAGAGATGTAATTTTTATTTTTGAATAGTTCACGGATACCGAGCCAAAATGTATTTAATGGTTGTCTCATATTTTTGAAATGAGCTCTAGATACAACAGCTTTATTTATTTTCTGTGAATCCTCTTAAGGTATCCTTTTGAATTTCTTCTAAATGGATTGATGGCCTTTTACTTTTGATAAACTCAATAGCCTCGTCAACTTTTCTGCCTTGTTTGATAAGATAGGCGGCCACCATTGTTGGTGCTCGACCGTGGCCGTTTTGACAGTGGATATAGATTTTCTTTTTCATACTCACCAGTTTTTCAATTGTTGCCACACCAAAATTCAGTTGTTCGTTTGTTGGCGCAGTGTGATTTTTTACTGGAATCCAAACATAAAATTGTACGCCAAATGGAACATCAACGCGCTCTCCTTCGAGAGAAATGTCGGCCTCAATTCCTTGCTGTTTTAGTTTCTCGTCAAAATGTGTTTGGCAACACTGGTTTGTGCCGATGTAAATGCCATCGGTAATGTAGTTGTATTCCAGTGTTTTAGTTTGTGGGTGTTCGTTCATATACAACAACTTAATTTGCTAATGTCTTTGGTAAAAGAAAGCGCAACAATTTTTATCGCCTCGGAAAGCGTCGGGAACATCGGCAAGGAATTCACCGCATCGTCAATCGTGTTTTTGTTCTTGACCAGCATCATCGCTTCGGCGATCAGTTCTCCGGCGTTTGGCGCGAGAATGTGAACTCCGAGAATTTGTTTTGTTTGCGGATGAATCGCCATTTTGATAAGCCCTTCGGTGCGGTGCATAATGATCGCTTTCGGCACATCTTCAAACGAAACTGTGCGGCAGGCGCACACCCCCATCTGCTTCATCTGCTCATCTTCTGTAAAACCGACACCAGCAAGCTGGGGGTCGGTAAAAATGGT
>CAZOCX010000060.1:0-5303 GCA_964578475.1 uncultured Gammaproteobacteria bacterium
CGAGGATCAATGCGATAGCGTGAACACAAAAAGTGTACTTCTTGCTCGAGTTTACCGGGTGGGTTTCTTCGACGGTTCATCGCCATAGATAGAGAAGGCTCATCACCGAAGCAACCACAAAAAATGGCGAAAACCCGTCGAACACCAGGAGAGCGACCAGAATCAAAATCGCGGCAAACACTTTTCCTAAGATGAGTCCCATTTCATACAGCAGCACCTCGTCTAACGGATCCGATGTTTGTGCGTCGTGATAGGACATTGCAACTAACGGAATCGTAATGGAATTCTTTGCAACACGGAAAGAGGTGTCTAGGAGTACAATCGACCATCGTGCTTGGGGCAATATTGCAAGTAGCCATAGCACAGCATTCCCCAATCCTCCTATCCGCAGAATGTGACGACGATTCAAGCGGTCAGATACTTTTCCAAAAAAATAGGTAAGGAGAATCGTGAATGTTGTAGCTAAACCAACCACCACACCAGAGCTAAGATAATTGCCAATAATCACAAAGACAAAAATCGGCCAAATCGCCAGCCCGACTAATTCTTCTCCATATCCTAAGTGCGCGAATAATTGACGGCGATGGATTCCAGAAAACAAGCGCTCATATGGACGTAAATACGAAAACGTTTTTGGGGTAACGGATTCTTTCGTCCGAAGCATGGGCCAATTCGACAATGCGATCACGAATGATCCTAGAATAAAAAATGAGAGAAATCCAAAGTACTCGACCACAAACCCGGCAATGATCGGACCAGCGATGGCTGCTAATCCCACCAGAATTTGAAAATCTCCTACGAGTTCTCCTTCAGTTTTTTGATTGACGTTTTTTGCAAAATCCGCATGAAACGCCGGCCAGTAAAGCATTTTTTGCACCGCATACAGCAACGGAGCAATAAACAGCATGACTGGGACATCACGGATCGCATACAACGCAGCCAAATACACGACATAAAAAAGAGATCCCGAAGCAATCAGCGCCTCTGCTCCAAACCGACGCGTGAGCTTTGCTCCTAAGGGAATTAAGAAAAAATATCCAACGTAGACCTCCAACCAAAATCCGGTAATCGTGGCGAGATTGTACCCGAGTGTATACAAATAAATCGTCTCGAACAATGCGAGTCCTGTTGCCGCAAGTTGCATCAATGTTGTCGACAGGTACAACTCTCGCAACTCCCGTCGAACACGATGCGGCAAGAAACTTGCGACAATACGTTGGATGTAAATAGCTCTAAGTAACATGCGGAAAAATAGGAATCAGAGATCCATTGCGAACAATTCTCCAAGGACTCCGAACACAATCGACAATCGTCGTGGGGAGTACATCCGGAATATCTCCAGCATCGAGAAGTACATCCGGTCGTGGATCCGAAGAAGCAAACTCCGCAAGGATTTGACGAATCTTGCGAAGCGGTAGATGACCAGAACGATTGACACTCGAGGAAATCAACGGCGCGCCATTCAACTCCACACATTCCCGTGCAATACCAGAACTCGGGATCCGAATCGCAACCGTAGAGCCAAAGGCTAACCCTTCCGGCGCGAAGATTCCTGGTCGCGCTTCCAGAATCGTTGTCAGCGGACCTGGCCAGTACTGCGCAATCCATTCTTCAAATTCTTCCGATACAATAGAACAGCTTTTTACCATCTCAAGGTTCGAAGCTAATACGAGCAAGGGTCTGGATTCTGGACGGTGTTTCAGTTCAAAAATTTTTTCAACAGCTTCCCTATCACGCGCATCACAAGAAAATCCATATACCGTATCCGTCGGCATGATCACGACACCGTGATTGTGGAATGCATCTTGCACAAGATCATGCCAATCATCTAATTGCACATCACACCGAATCATATTACGAAGTTAATCATGCGATTCGGAACAATAATTTCTTTCCGAATCGTTTTTCCGGAAACGTACCGCGCTACATTCGGAAGTTCCTTTGCCTGTTTCAACAACGCTTCCTTTTCCAAGGTGTTCGGAACAGTTAACTGCCCCCGCACTTTTCCATTGATGCTTACGGCAATCGTGACATTCGAATCTTTGAGCTTCGATGGATCTACGTTTGGGAAATGCGTTTGAGAAATAAACCCTTTCTCCCCCAGACTCTCCCACAATTCTTGTGTCACGACCGGCGCGAACGGAGACATCAGCTGTAAGAATGTAAGAAAGGATTCCTTACTCACTCCATGTGCACGGACAAATTGCATAAAGATCATCATCTGACTCACAGCGGTATTGAACCGAAATGCCGGAATATGTTCGCCAACGATCTGAATTGTTTGATGCAACGCGCGCTCTTCTTCCTCTGATGCCTCACGGAATTCTTGACGCATCCCCACTTCATAGACACGATCAACGAATCGACGTACACCAATAATCCCATGCGTATCCCATGGCGCCGAATCTTCAAATGGTCCCATAAACATTTCGTACAACCGAAATGTGTCTGCGCCAAATTCTGTAATGACGTCATCCGGATTGATCACGTTGCCTTTCGATTTAGACATTTTTTGGTTGTCAGGACCAAGAATGTGTCCCTGACTTCGTAGTTTCAAAAACGGCTCATCGAATTTCAGATGCCCGAAATCACGAAGCGCCTTTACCACGAAACGTGCATACATTAAGTGCAACACTGCGTGCTCTGCACCACCCACATATACATCGACCGGCATCCAGTACTGGACCCTCCCTTCCTCAAATGCGCGGCGTGTGTTCTTCGAATCGCAGAACCGTAAAAAATACCACGAGGAACAGACAAACGTGTCCATCGTATCCACTTCGCGACGTGCCGATTTTTTGCAGGTCGGACATTTCACCCGATGAAACGTTTTCGACCGCACTAATGGGGATTCTCCGGTTGGTCGAAAATCAACATCCGTGGGAAGCAACACCGGTAGGTCCTTCTCTGGAACAGGAACTGTCCCGCAATGCGCACATTCGATCATCGGAATTGGCGCTCCCCAATAACGCTGTCGAGATACCAGCCAATCCCGCAATCGATAACAAACACGAGGCTTTCCCTTCGCGGCTTTCGTGATCATCATGCCAGCCTTCTCGCTGCGCGTGGCATTAAAGTCTGCGGAATGAATGAGAAATCCCGTTCCGGTATATGCCTCGGTCATGGTCGGTTGCTCTTCTCCGTCCGGAGAAATCACCTGACGAATCGGGAGATCAAACTGTGTTGCAAATGCAAAATCGCGTGGATCGTGCGCTGGAACTGCCATGACACTTCCGGTTCCGTAATCCGGGACTACAAAATCCGATACCCAAATCGGAAGCTGCGCGTGGGTCAATGGATGCATCGCATAAGCTCCGGTAAACACACCGGTTTTTTCTTTCAATAAATCTGTTCGTTCGAGTCGTGTTTTTTTCGCAGTCTTCTTTTGGTATTGTTCCACGGGAATACGAAACCGCGCTGGAGTAATTTTCCCCACCAATGGATGCTCCGGCGCGAGCACAAGATACGTCACTCCGAATAAAGTATCTGGTCGCGTCGTAAAGACTTCAATCGTCACACGGGAGTCTAATACGGTAAAAGGAATTTCTGCGCCAAGATGCTTTCCAATCCAGTTAACCTGCATCGTCTTAATTTTTTCCGGCCAGTCGAGTGTTGCAAGGTCGGTTAAGAGCTGTTCGGCGTAATCTGTGATTTTCCAAAACCATTGCGATAATAATTTTTGTTCAACAAGACTCCCACACCGTTCACAGCGGGCGGCGATCACTTGTTCATTTGCCAAGACGGTCTGACACGATGGGCACCAATTTACTGGTGCCTCTTTTTTATAGGCAAGACCGTGTTTATACATTTGCAAAAACAACCATTGTGTCCATCGGTAATAAGACGGATCACTCGTGTTCATCTCGCGACTCCAGTCGATACTCGGAAAAAACGATTGGATTTGCTGCTTAAAGCGCTGAATGTTTATGTTCGTGGATTGCTGTGGATGAATTCCTTGTTTGATCGCGTAGTTTTCTGCGGGTAATCCAAATGCGTCCCATCCCATGGGGTGCAACACATTCGACCCGTTCATGCGTGTGAAGCGCGCAACAATATCACTTGCAATGTATCCTTTCGGATGTCCCACGTGCAGCCCTACGCCGGAGGGATAAGGAAACATATCCAAAATATAGGCGTGGGGTGTTCCCGAATCCTCCTTCCCACGGTAAAGATTCGCGCGTTCAAACTTGCGTTGCCACCTTTTTTCTGTTTGCCGATGATCAAAGGATTTGACGTTCTTCATAACTCGAATCATAGTCTGAAGCTAGCGAAAAATCAAGAATTTCCCTTGCAAAAACAGCCTAATTCGGCTATGCTAGACATTACGTATGATCGTGGGAATTCGACTCAAACACCTCTTGGTGTCGGGGGTGTTAGGAGCGTTACATTTAACGTTCCGAATTGGGAAATTATTCGGAGTAATTCTCCGACTGTTGCTGCAGCCATTCACATATCTCTTCCAGTGGATCTTTCGCTTTGCGGTCGTTCCATTTTATAAAGTCTGTGTGCTGGTCAGCAAACGGTTGCGTTTAGTATTCCAAACATCGCGCAATGGGATTCTTCTTATTTTTACCTCCCGCTACACCGTGCATGGAGTATTTGGACTGTTACTGTTTCTGGTTCTTGCCAATAATGTCATTGCCCGCGAAATTCCCATTGATGAATTCGGCGAGCAATCGATGATTGTGGGCATGGTGAATCAGGAAGCGGTCGCCATTATCGAAACGTCTGAAGGCGTTGATTTTTATCAGGAAAGTTTGATTAAGGATGAACTGGGAAGTTTAGATGCGAGTTCAGCTCCAAAAGAAAGTATCGCGCCGGTGGATCGTGAAATTGCCGAAATGACCCAAGGGTCAATCATTCAACCCACGTTGACCTCTTCAGAAGACAGTCAAGTATTTGACCGGGAAGAAAAATACATTGTCAAAGAAGGAGAAACCATTAGTGAAATCGCAGAACAATTCGGGGTGAGTCTGCAAACAATTTTAGATGAGAATGGACTCACCGAACGTTCGTTGATTAAGCCCGGACAGACATTAACAATTCTTGTGACACCGTCCGGAAAAGCTGTACGTCATACGGTTAAAAAAGGCGATACCCTCTCATCCATCGCGAAGGTATACAGTGTCTCGGAAGATTCGATCATTGCGTTTAACAATCTTTCGAGCCCTGACCAACTACAGTTAGGCCAAACATTGATTATTGATGGTGGAAAAAAACCTGCTCCGCAACCAACTTCGACATTGTCGCGTGTTGCTAGCTTCTTTACATCTGCTCCTGTCGGAGAACCTGCTGCATCAATC
>CAZOCX010000061.1:0-5278 GCA_964578475.1 uncultured Gammaproteobacteria bacterium
TTCCCACCCTACGAAATCAAGATTTCGTAGGGGACCCGGTTCGACAAATTTGCTCTCTCACCGTATTACCAATACGGCTCGGTCGCAAATTTGTCTCCAGAACTTCGCATCTCGCTGAATTTATGAACTAACGGTTCCATCCGCATTGTTGATTTTAGCTATCTGTTTAGCTTAGAATACAGCTGTTAACTATTGAATTACGCATGTATGTCCATGGAAACCGCGATTCGGGATTTTCCCAAGCAATTTACGTTTGAGCCAGAGATTCAGAATGCAGACAAGTTGCCGCAGAAAGATCGATTAGTGGTATGCGGAATGGGGGGTTCGCATTTAGCTGCGGATTTATTGCGCATTGTCGACCCGCATCTTCCATTAACCATTCATTCGGACTACGGATTGCCAGCCCTTTCCCCGGAGGACGCTGCAAAAACATTGATGATTGCAAGTTCGTATTCCGGCAATACCGAAGAAACATTGGATGCCATAGAACAGGCGATGAATGCGGGTTACGCGATTGCCGTTATTACGGTCGACGGGAAATTACTGCAGGATGCGAATGAACATCTGCTTCCGTATGTTGTACTTCCCGATACGGGAATCCAGCCGCGGTGTGCACTGGGGTTCAATCTCATGGCACTCTTGAAACTCACTGGTCGCGATGATGTGCTGACACACCTCCGTGCACTTTCGACATCCTTAGATATCGAAGCTTGCAAGCGCGACGGCGAACATCTTGCAGAACAGCTAAAAGATTTTGTTCCAATTGTCTACGCGTCGACCGCAAATGCACCCATTGCGTATAATTGGAAAATCAAACTCAATGAAACAGGAAAGATTCCTGCTTTTTATAATGTCGTGCCCGAACTCAACCACAATGAAATGACCGGATTTGATGTGAAAAATAGCACCAAACATTTATCCGAGCGATTTGCCATCGTGTTGCTTCGTGATACAACGGATCATCCGAAAAATCAGCAACGCATGGAGGTTGTAAAAAAACTGTATCACGATCGCGGGTTGAAAGTTGTAGAATACACCATGCGCGGCACCTTGTATGAAAAAATGTTCTCCACGCTGTTAGTCGCGGATTGGATTGCATTAATCTTGGCGTCGCAGTACGGGGTGGAGTCCGAACACGTTCCCATGGTGGAAGAATTTAAAAACCTGATTCGATAGCATGATCGTTGCGATCGACATTGGAGGAACATCGACGCGCATCGGAGTGTCGAACGATTGTCGCACAATTCACCGCTCACAGGTCATAAAAACGCCTCGTAAGTTTCGTGACGGGCTGCACGCGATCCAACAAGCTGTTGAAAAATTTTCCAGCGGTAAAAAAATAAAAGCCGTGGTCTGTGGCGTTGCCGGTGGATTGGATCCACAACATGGGTCGGTCTTTTGCAGTTTGCATTTACGTAATTGGGAAAAGAAACCCCTGAAGCGCGAACTTTCGCGGATCGTTCGCGCACCCGTGACATTAGAAAATGATACAGCACTTGTTGGATTAGGCGAGGCAGTTACAGGAGCTGGTAAAGGATCGCGGATTGTTGCGTATCTCTCGATCAGTTCAGGTATTGGCGGTGTGCGTGTGGTTGATCAGCAGATTGATGCCAACGCATTGGGATTTGAACCAGGACATCAGATCCTCTTTGCGAATACATCGGGCACAACACTCGTGCGTCCGGACTCCACATTTGGTGGCGGAGAATTTGGTCGCACATTTCAAAAGCGTTATGGCGTGAACCCCGAGTCTACCCGAAGTCGAAAAATCTGGAATGCAGTGGAACGCAACATCAGCGTTGTGGTACACAATGCGATCGTGTTCTGGTCCCCAGATGTGGTGGTGTTAGGTGGGGGATTGACGCAGCCCATGTCCATTCCGAACATCCGGTCGCGAGTCAAAAAGATGTTATACATTTTTCCAAGAACCCCACGGATTGTCCGAGGGAAACTTGGAAGCACCGGTGGGTTAGTCGGTGGACTCGCATTGTTACGAACGCGAAAAACTCTAGCTTGAAACATTGGTTCCAATTCGTGATTCTTCGGGAAACGCCCAAAACCAGTTATCAATTTTCCACCCGATATCATCTCGATCGACAAAATTGTAGACACGTGTGTTTGGATGAGATCCATCCTCGGTGGTTGTGATTAACTCATCGGAACCGTCGCCATCTACATCTGCCATATGCACATTTATTCCACCGAAGAAATTTTCACCATACGGAAAAAAGCTATGCGCAATTTCAAGCGAAGCAGTTTCTTCGTCATAGCGAAATGTTTGCACATGTCCACCGCGTCCGCGTTGAGGTGCGATGACCAATTCTGAAGATCCATCTCCATCGAGATCACCAGTTGCGATTTGGAATCCCCCCTGGGTTTCCGGCACATACCCCACTGTCCATGTCAATTGCCGCAGATCGCGCCGTATGTTTTGTTCACGACCCCGGTCAGAAGTGTCATGCGCATAGATTTGAATATTCGCGGACCCATGACCATTGGGGATAATAGCAATCTCCTCTGTTCCGTTGCCATCAAAATCTGCAGTTGCAAGATTGGCGCCATCCGGTAATCGATGAGGATAGGGGAATGCAAACCCAATCCTTGTTAACTCGCGAGAAAACAACGAGTACACCTGGACATTAGGTGTCCGATTATTCGTCCAAATAATAAGATCTGCGCGGTCATCACCATTTACATCACCAGACTGAAGCTGGGATCCCGCCATAAATCCTGGATCGTAAATATCGGTTTGTGCATATAATTCGGGATTCTGAAAAGAATCACGGAAGGAATAGATCAGGAGATGCGATCGGCTCGCAAAGGGAATGACCGCCAATTCATCAATGCCGTCATCATTGAAATCAGCTGCTGCAATGCTTGCGCCACCACGTAGCTGGTGTTCAGGATTATACGGCATGAGATTGGAACGCAAGGATCCACCCATATCAAAAATGCGAATGTGAGGTGTTGCATTGGCGTTGATTGCTGAAACCACGATTTCATTTTCACCGTCACCATCTAAATCCGCAAACAGTGCTTCCATTTTCGATGGTAATCCATAGGCAAAGAACGATAGTACTTGTTGTCCATTTCCACGGACCACGCGCACATTCGATGAACTGATTCCATCCGGGACAAGGATTAATTTTTCTGCTTCGAACGTTTCTTCGGGTTCCTCCCCGGGCTCCTCAGTTTCCGGCTCATCATCCTCTGGCACTTCACTGGGGTCTTGATCTGTTGCACCAGATACTACCGAACTGTAAGCGCCGGTGCCGCCATTTCCAGTTGCGCGAACTTTGAAGTAGTAGGTGGTTCCGGAAGATAAATCCGTAATCGTTTGTGAGGTTGTTGTTACACCAACAACAACCGTCATATTTGCGTCCGCTGTTGCTCCGTGGGATATATCATACGACGCAATTGTTCCCGAAGGCGCGGTCCATGAGAGTGTCAATCGAGATGTCGTAGGACTAGAGATGGTGAGTCCAGAGGGGGAACTGGGTAAAGTGTAGGTATTCGATACCGAACTATACGCACCTGCACCAGATGCGCTATTCGCACGGACTTTTACAAAATATTGTGTGTTGGCATTTAATTCGGTGAGCATACGGGATGTGGAAGTGATTCCGGTAATCACAGTGTCACTCGCAGCGCTTGACGTACCATACGAAAGGTCATAGGTTGTCACCGTTCCCGATGGTGCGGTCCATGAAGCAGTAAATCCGTCGACCGCAGCAGAAGAAAGTTGCAGGTTCGTGGGTGCACTAAGCACGCTTCGAACGGTCACGGGCGAACCCTTGAGACTGGTGATCGTTGTTTCCGCACTATTTGCAATGCGCACATCATACGCGTAGTTCGTGTTCGCTGTTAATCCGACATGTGTCCACGACGTTGACGTACTGTAGGCCGGAGACGTCCCTCCTGTGCCGTTGCCCTGGAGATATTTGTCTGTCGTGGATTCGTAGATCGCATATTTGGTTCCTACTGGGTTCGAGCTCGTATCCGTTACGGTGATCGTGTTCGTGTTTCCATTGGATTCCGAATACGAAGCAACGCCGGAAAGCGACACGCTCGTTGTGACGGGTGTGGAGGTTTCATATGCACCGGCATCCCAACGACCGGTCGATCCGTACGGTCGGGTTGCATTGGTGTAATCGTTCGTCGGCGTGGAACTTGCAGGATCTCCGGCATCGATTGCGGGAGACGTCACTGGATGCGTGAAATCACTACCTGCAGCATTCGTAAATAAAGGATTGGCAACCTGCGAATTTGTATCTTGCGAGGATGCTGTGCGCCACGCAGCAATCGAGACGGCGGTTGTTCCGGACCATGAGCCCGTGAACGTGCCGTCGTTTGCATAGTATGTATTGTAATCCGCAGTAAAACCCGATGTTGATCCGGGCGAGACAGAAATAATCGGTGTACCACTTACAATCCCTGCAACAATATTATTGGTGATTGTATTGTCTGTGGATGTGCCTTCTAACGTAACACCAAAATTATCTCCGCCGTAGAATGTATTATTTCGCGCTACATTGTTCGTAGAACTGGAAATACGGAATGACCACTGTTCACTAGTGGAAACAATATTATTGGTGATTGTATTGCTGCTCGACGAAGAAGTAACGTTAAAGTTTCCGCCGACAAAATTTCGATCATAGGTTCCGGAAGCTGAATTTTCAATTTGTATGCTCGCAGACAGAAGTCGGTTATTTCGTACTGTCACAGAGTTGGAGTTCCTTACTAACACGTTGCTTGATAATCCGCTCTGCGTGGTTTCATTTTCAATCACGGCACCGGTGGAATCATGGATTCCGATAATTTCACCAGAGCCTGATGTATAGGTGTTCCCCGAAAGCGTAAAACGCGTGGATGTATTGCCGTTTCCACTTAAAACAATATCATCAATACTTGCGCTAAACGTATTATTTTGGAATGTAACATTTGTCGCGGTATTGACAGGGGAAAAAGATGCACCGTTTCCAGTTCCCGTAAACGTATTGCCAGAAATGGAAATGGTATCCACAGCACGATCGTTTGCAGATAATTGCAATCCCTTTCCCTCCAAAATTACAAACGTATTGTTTTGGATTGTGAGGTTATCCGTGTTTCCGGCGGTAATATCATTTCCGAAATTTTCGATGCGACAATTCTCGACTGTGACATTCGTGAAGCCACTCGATCCACCATCAATGGAAATCCCCGTCCCTTGAGTCCCATTGGCAGAACTACGGATAATCGTATTATCCTCACATGTCACCGTTACATTACTCGCGGTAAC
>CAZOCX010000062.1:0-5162 GCA_964578475.1 uncultured Gammaproteobacteria bacterium
ATGGCCTCAATCAGCACAATAATAGTTTGATTCTCTTTGATCGGTTTAGTTTACAGAATGCGAATTCTGTAGTGCTTGCAAGTTCCGGTGCGGGGAAAAGTTATGCCGTGAAACTCGAAATCCTGCGAAGTTTAATGTTGGGGACCGATGTGTTGGTCATCGATCCAGAGTCCGAATACAAATATCTTGCAAATGCCGTGGGCGGAACCTACATTGATATCTCATTAAATTCGGAAGCAAAAATTAATCCATTTGATTTACCGCGAGGGATTTACGGAGATGACCGGCCAGCAGATATTATTCGGTCAGCGGTAATTGCATTGAAAGGATTGATGCGGATCATGCTTGGGACACTTTCGAGCGAAGAAGATTCTCTGGTCGATCGTGCATTACTCGAAACGTATGCGCGAAAAGACATCACCGAGGAAGCGGATCTTGCCAACGTTCAGCCGCCGGTGCTGCAGGATTTTCAAAACATGTTGGAAGGAATGGAAGCTACCGAAGATTTAGTTCGGCGGTTGAAAAAATATACCGAAGGAACGTTTGCGGGCCTCTTCAATAGCCCGACGACTGTAGATGCGAATACGCAACTCGTGGTCTTTAGCGTGCGCGATCTCGAAGATGAATTGCGACCCATGGGAATTTATACGATCATGAATTATATTTGGAATATTGTGCGCTCTTCCCTCAAAAAACGCGTTATGGTGGTCGATGAAGCATGGTGGCTGATGCAACATGAAGATTCTGCGAAGTTCATGTACGCATTAGTCAAGCGTGGGCGTAAGTATTATTTGGGCACGACAACTATTTCGCAGGACGTGAACGATTTTCTCCTTTCTCCGTACGGTCAAGCGATTGTGACAAACTCGGAACTCAAATTGTTATTGCGCCAATCGCCTGCAGGCGTTGATGTGTTACAAAAAACGTTTTTATTAACACAGGGCGAGCGTTATTTACTGTTGGAGTCGGGTGTGGGAGAGGGGATTTTCTTTGCGGGCTCTAAGCACGCAGCCATCAAAGTGCTAGCGTCGTATACCGAGGATCAGATTATCACGTCGGATCCCAAACAGTTGCTCGAAATTGAAAAAGCAAAACGCGAGTTTCAAGAAGCACAAAAGAATAAAGAATCAGCAGGTACCGTCCTTCCCCCAGCGCATTAATTTAAGAGCATCTTATGTCAACATATCTTAAACTTCCAATCATCATCCTCGGGATTCTTGTCGTGTTAATGACTGCTGTGATCGTTGTTGTAGGGATTACCCGGCGCGAGGGAGGAGGATCGGTGAATGAAAATGCCAATGCGAATGTAGAAAATGTGAATACAACGTCAACATCGACAAACCAAAATTTCAACTCCAATACCAACACAGCAACGAACCAGAATACTAACACGCAAAGCGTAGGAATTGTTGTGGACGAAGTAAAAGGTGTGGATTTGACTAATGATGCACGTTTACTGTCCCAGACATTTGCAGAACGGTTTGGAAGTTACTCCAATACAACGCACGCGGAAACGATTGAGAGTTTATACTCCTATATGACCGAAGGATTTCGAAAACAGCAGGAACGAGAGGTGAGGTCACTCAAAAAAAATTCTTCAACCGATGTATTTGGAGTTACAACGCGGGTCATTACAACGCAGGAGGATAGTAAAAACGACGTCTACGCAAAGTATACCCATGGAACGCGCCGCACAGAAACGCGCGGAACCGAAAATCGTTCGTATAACCAGGATATCGTGATAGAATTGCAATATATATCGGATGGTTGGAGAGTAAATAACGCAGTATGGAAGTAAAACGTCGATTTCGCAAAAAAACGATTTTATTCCTCGGCTTTGCAACCGTGCTGGTTTTCTTATTGTTCATCGGCGCAGATGTTGCGAATGCGAGTTTTGCCGGATGGTTCAATAACAGTGAAGACATCTTTCCGTATAAACTGCAGGTTCCGATTGGGAGCCTTACCGAGGTCACAGCAGACAATCCCATCGGAACATATATTAGCGCGTTGTATAAATTTTTTGTTGCATCCGCGGGGATTGTTGCAGTGGTCGCGATCATGTTTGGCGGACTCCAACGCGTCATGTCGCAAGGCAATCCAGAAGCGATTTCACAGTCCACACAGCGAATTGTTCATGCAATTTACGGCTTAGCGATTGCACTTTTGTCGTATATCATTCTTGTTACGATTAACCCAGAACTTGTTCGATTAGATTTTGCCGTGCGCGAGGTAAACTTTACCGCGAATCCTCCAACTGCAGCGAGTACCTATTGTCCGACGAAAATGATTGAAGCAAACTGTGTAAGTGAAGTTACATACTTTCGGCCTGATCCAGAAAATCCTAGTCAATTTTGTATGGCCGTAAATAAGGCGGATTACGAGAGTGCATGTGCGATTTACAATCTTGCGGGTGGATCGTTTGGAGAGGTTCGTACGGATTGGTTGCCGTCCGCATCCCCATCCTCAGTCTTTGGACAAAACTTGATGAAAACCGGATGGGGACCCCGAGATGGAGATGATCGGGTCCCGGGCGAGCTGGGCTACGAGGAGAATGATTGGTCTATTACAGCAGATCCTTGTAATGACGATTTACTTGATGTGTGTTTTGATGAGCCAGAAAAACAAATCCCTTGTGGACAGATCCAAGATGCTGGCATTGATAGATTGATTTATGGAAAAATACACGCTTATAAGCTAGGTGTTTATTGCGGTAAGAGTGCGGAGACGGGATATCCATTGTCGTGTGTTATTGATCTTGATCGCGTAGATTTTTTGGGAACAGATGGCAGTGATGTTGGGAATGTTAGTGGTATCACGTGCCAAAAAAATTAACGTTTCCATGCATGTCATCGTTAACAGTTTGGTTTCAATCTCGTAAAGTTCGCGTCGCCGTGTTTGCAACACTGTATGTGTTATTACTCCTTTTTTTCGCGTGGATTTTCTATGCCGTGTTTATCCAGCAGGATGAGCCGATTTCGATCGGAAATATCAATGTGCCACCTGGTCAACTTCCCAATATCAATGGACAGGTCCCTGGAAATTTCAATGCTAACGGGAATCTGAATTTGCCACCTACAGGTGAACTCCCGAAGATCGATGAGGTCGCAAACGGTGGACGAACACTTGTAAAAACCGGTGTGGAGTATCCAGTTGGAAAAGCCCGCATTTCCGGCACGAATCTCGACTACTACAATGAATTCGACGGAAAATTTTATCGTATCGGACCAGATGGAAATCCGATTCTCCTAAGTGATACATTCTTCCCCAACGCAAGTTTAATTCAATTTTCGCCTACGCAAAACCAAGCGATCATGACGTTTCCGGATGGCACGACAATCCTGTATGATTTTGATGCAGAAACGCAGGCGACATTATCCGAGCAAATGAATGAAATTCGTTTTTCTAGCGATGGTGCGCAGATCGGGTTTGAGTTCTATGGCGGGAATTCCGATGAAAATTTTTTGGGCGTTTCAAACCCCGACGGAACTGGCATGAAGGCGGTAGAAGCTGTTGCGGATCGAGGGAGTGATTTTTCCGTGAATTGGTCGCCGAACAAACAAGTCGTTGCAACATTTCGTGATGCGGTGGGAGCGAATCAACAAGAAATATTTTTTGTCGGACAAAACAATGAGAATTTTAAATCGATGATTGTCGATGGTCGTGGATTCGAAGGCATTTGGACACCAAGCGGAAATCAAATTGTCTATAGCGTCTATAGCTCGGACACCGACTACCAGCCGTCACTCTTCGTGGTCGAAGCATCAGGAGATCGCGTCGGTGCAAGCAGGCTTTCATTGGGCGTGCGGACGTTCGTCGAAAAGTGTACATTCAGCAGTTCCAGTATGTTGTATTGTGCTGTTCCGAGTACCATGCCCGAAGGAGCAGGGTTAAATCGAAAATTACTCTCCGGCGTGCCCGATGTATTCTATAAGATCGATATTACGACGGGTAACGTCACGTTCCTCGCGAACCCTGTCAATGCATTTGGGAATCGTTCGTTCGTCGCCCGCGAAGTTTTTGTCAATGGTGATGAATCTCGGTTATATTTTATTAATGACTTAACCGGCGCCCTAGAATATATTGCGCTGCAATAATATGGAATCTCGATATCGCATTTTAAGTTCTCGACCCTTTCAAATTCTGTCGTTGGTCGTGCTTGCGGGTTTCTTGACGCTGGGGCTGTATGCACTGTCCGTGATCCGTGATACGTTTGACGTTGTTGGGAATCCGTTACAGGAGTCCGAGGTCAAGATTCGTGGAACGGATACCCCCGATCCTCTGATTACACCCACACTGTCGTATCCTCGTGTGAGTCTTACGGATCCGGTGAAGGGTGCAAGTAATGCAAAGGTAACGATCATCGGATACGAAGATTACAGTTGCCCGCATTGCAGTGGGATGGTCGACGTCATGAACGATGTTTTGGAATTGTATCCCGATACCGTACGATACGTGATCAAAGAATATCCACCGACCGACAACATTGAGGACTCTTCGTATCAAGCAGCGAATGCCGCGCGTTGCGCAGATCGGTACGGAAAATTTTGGGAGTATCATGATCGACTCTTTATCAATCCGTTCGGCCTAGATTCTGTGACATTTCTTGAGGTAGCATCACAGTTAGGAATTCCAAGCGAAGTATTCCAATCCTGTCTCGATCAGCAAACGTACATTCCGTTGATTAAAGATAATGTCACCGAGGGCAAGGGTTTGCGAATTGAAGGTACGCCGTATTATTTTATCAATGACCAGGAAATTCCAGGGACAGCAACGGTTCTGGATTTCAAGACGGTGATCGACGACGTGTTGAGTAAATTAGACTCCTCGAATACAAATTCAGAATCGAATTAGAGGAAGAATAGTGATGGGCTTTTGGGAGGTGAGACCGAGATGAGCTTTATGCAAAAAACCAAAACGCTCTTTATTTGTACGCACTGTGATACGCAATATCCCAAGTGGCTGGGGCAGTGTTCGGAATGTGGAAAATGGGGGACGATTGTAGAGTCTGTTGCAACGGAATCACAAGAATCGAAGCTGAAAACGCCCGGAGCAAAACCTTCTGATGTAGTGGATTTGGGAAAACTCGAAACATCGGATCAGCCGCGGAAATCCACAGGAATTTCAGAGGTAGATCGGGTTTTGGGTGGTGGAATTGTGCCGGG
>CAZOCX010000063.1:0-1534 GCA_964578475.1 uncultured Gammaproteobacteria bacterium
ACATTCGACACATTAGAGAGGAGAACACCATGGACACGTTCGTGGTTCAGGAGCTTCACAAGTGGGTAGAGATGACCAACAGTTGTCGGCTTCTCAAGGCAATGGATGAGGACCACCTGACTCCTGAACAGTGGAAACTCTGGGGCGTCTCGCGATGGCGGATTTCCTGGGCGTTCGAGCGGTTCTTGTTCGGCGCATTGCGTCAGGCGGAACGCGCAGGACTCGATGTCCTCGCATACGTTCTACGCCAAAATCTGAATGACGAACTCGGCATTGACAGATCGGGAATCGTACACCCGGATCGAGCGCATGAGACCTGGCGCCGAGAATTCTACGGAGCCATCGGCCTCACCTACCATGAAGCTGCAAGGGCTGTAGGGAACGCTCAAGTCCCAAGCGCGGTTCAGCCAGCCGCAATCTACTGCGGCATGATCTCCGAAATTCTGGCCACGGAGGATCCCCTGATCAGTGCTGGCGCGCTCTGGTTTCTGGAAACGGAAATCCCGGACGAGCTTCGATCCGTGGAACTCGGACTTTCCCACCTGGGACTTCCGGAACAGCGATGGGTGAAGGATCATATCCTGCACGACCGCCAGTTTCACGCGAAGGGTCTCCAGCATGCACTCGATCAATCCGTACAATTCACAGGCTTAGGACGGCTTTTTGACCCCTTAGTCCTTTGCGGAATCCAACGCGCTGCCGACGCGAAGCAGGCCTACTTCGAAGCCGTCGAGAAGGTGGTCTTGTAGACCTTCCAACCCCGGGTTCGACAAGCGATGCTTGTCGGCCCGGGATTTTTTGTTGCACTCATGAAGTGTTCTGTACTACAATGCCGCTGCGATTAACACAGACCTATGGAAATTCAAAACGCTGTTACCGTCATCACCGGCGCAAGTCGAGGACTGGGAAAGTCCCTTGCGAAAACATTCATCCAGCGCGGCGCCAAAGTGATCTTGTGTAGTAATAACGAAGAGGAGTTAAAAATGATTGCGCATGAGCTCGGTGGTATGCCCGTTCTTTGCGACGTCACGGATGAACAACAAGTGTTGCACGTTGCTGATGTTGCGACCAAAGTATTTGGCCGTCTGGATCTGTGGATCAACAATGCTGGAATCTGGATCCCACACATGCCTGCTGATGAAATGGATTTATCCAAGGTGCATCAAATGGTCGAGGTGAATTTGTTTGGAACCATTCACGGATGTCGCGCCGCTCTTTCGATCATGAAGCCACAACACCATGGGGCGATTGTGAATATTCTTTCGACGAGCGCGCTGCGTGGACGTCCGGGATCATCGGGATATTGCGCAAGCAAATACGCAGCTGTTGGATTCACGAAGTCATTGCGCATGGAAGTTGCGCCAGAGATCCGAGTATTTGGTGTGTATCCCGGCGGCATGAAAACAGAAATCTTCGGGCAGTTCCGGCCAGAAGGATACGACCATTTTATGGATCCCGACGCTTTTGCAGAAAAAGTTGTGGAGAACCTTTGTTCCGAAAATCCCGAAGAAGAATTTGTGATCGAGCGCATCGA
>CAZOCX010000063.1:1634-5157 GCA_964578475.1 uncultured Gammaproteobacteria bacterium
ATGGTGCCTGTGGTGTAAAGGTTAGCACACGACTCTGTGGAAGTCGTGGAGCCGGGTTCAATTCCCGCCAGGCACCCAAAAAAAAGCGAAAAAATCATGCAAGCGCAACACATCAGCATTGATCACGCGAAGTCCAACAAGCTATTTTATGTGGTCGCCATGGTCGTGCCCTATCGCAAATCCGATGGTCGATGTTTGCTTCTGAAACGCAGCGGGAAAGCAGCCGTGCATCCCGGATTATTTTGCGTACCCGGTGGAAAACTTGAATGGCAAGATCTCGATCTTACGCATCCCACTACCATCAAAGGCGATGTCTTGAATTTCGATCAAATCTTGGAAACACTGGCGCGTCGCGAAACAAAGGAAGAAGCCAATATCGAATTGCAAGACACGTTCTACTGCATTGATAATGGCGCGTTTGTTCGACCCGATGGAATTCCGGTGGTGTTGATTGTGTTTGCCGGCATTTATTTGCGCGGCGAAGTGAAACCCGAGGCAGGAGCATTCACGGATTTCACCTGGGCGACGCCCGAGGAAGCGCGCGCACTGCAATGCATCGAGGGTACCGTAGAACTCATGGAAAAAACCGTTCATCGTTTTTCAGAATCGCCATGCTCTTAAATCGCGCTATCGACAAGATCCAATGTTTTCACTTCTGTGAGGTCAGACAACGAGTGAATTTTGAGTTTCTGATTCGACAATGTATACAGGGCATCTTCAATATACATACTCCGCATCACTGCTTCATTCACATTCGGGAAAAACGATCCCAACTTTTCGAACTGATCTTCATCCGAAACATGCGTAATACGGCCGCGTAATTCAAATCCATCATCCAGCGTTAGTCGGTAGACGTATGCGCCCTGATACACGTAATCTCCATACAAGGGCGTACCCATGACCGCATCCACATCCTTTTTCGCATCATCGGAAATTTGCGCAAGTGTCACGGGTAGTACTAATAGATTTTTCTGTCGGTCGAATAAAAATGCTTTGTGATCGGTCAACACCGGTGAGTCCGTCCCACGATCGCCAATGATTTCTTGATGAAGTTGTTTTGGATTCTCCGGATCCGATACATCGAACAACGCTAATTTCAGACCTTGATACCACGCAAAGTTTCCTTGCTCGGAAGCCACGGCATCTTTTCCGATTCCAATCAAATGCGTTGCATCGTAAGGATGCAGATAATCCGAGTATCCCGGAATTTTTAATTTCCCTAACACTGTGGGGTTTGTGGGTTCAGAAAGATCGATCACAAACAACGGATCGACTTTTTGGAATGTGACCAAGTATCCGCGGTCTCCTATGAATCGAGCAGAGTAAATTTTTTCTCCGGGAGCTAAATCTTCGAGACGTCCAGTGATCGCGAATCCAGGATCTAACACATACACGTTATTTTTGGATGTCACAGCATCACGAGAAACCTGACCCACGGTCGTTGCAATACGAAACATCCCCTTGGATTCATCCATGGAGAACTGATTGAGCACGGTTCCGGGTACAGGAGTATTTCCCGCGTATCGAACTCCTCCATCTTTCAGTGCAAACCGATGCACGACAGTTTGAGAATCTTTTGCCGGAACGACGTTCTCAAGAATTACTCCCCAATTATTATCGTACAATCTTTCGGCAACATACAAGTATTTTCCCGAGGCATAAATGTTTTGACCACTCCCTGCAATAACCAATTTTTCGACATCCTCCTGCGGATCCGACATTGAAAGCGATGCAATGGTCATTAAATTGCTCGAAGCAATCGGATCAAAGTACGCAACTTGATCACAATTCACTGCTGGAGCAAATGTTGTTGTTTGATCGGAATCTGGATTCACGCGATCCCCAAACATCGGGATCATACGTTCCGCATTTTGATACACAAATTTGTTCATAACCACATACACATGGTCGGAGATCTGTCGCGCAGAAACAAGATTGCCTTCGAATTCCGTGACACGAATGCGTTTCGGATTTTCTCGATTGCTAACGTCCCACAATTCAAATGACGTAAGGGAAGAAGGATCAGTCGAGACGCTTTGGTCACGTTTCATCGCAGAGCCTTCCCCACCCTCGGGCAGTGGAACATTTTTTACTTGCTGCTCCACACGTGTCCCGATGACGAGTAACCGATCTTTAAATAATAACAGTTGCTGCGGCATGAACTGTGAAAATAGAGTTCGACTTAACACACGTGCCTGTTCCGCCGGATATGCCTTGGTGATCGTGAGACCCTGATCAGAAATCGAGTAAAGATATTTTCCATCTGACTTCACGAGGTCGGGTTCATCAATGCCTTCGACTTGGATGTTTGTAGAAGAATAAGAGGGTTGCGCACTTCCAGAAGAATCGAGTGCGGTAGTAGCGTTGGGTGCAGGAAGATCCAGTTCCATCACTCCTCCTCTGCGAACAGAACGACTCTGGACTTTAGACAACTCCTCACTTAATGCAGAGCAAGACGCAAATGTCGGAAGCACCGAAGCCTCTGCCCGTGGTGTGCCAGTCTGCGGAATCCAAAAACTTGCCAAACTCAATATCACAATCAAGCCGGTGGTAATGGCAACCGAGCTTAAATAAATCGGAATCCATTTTTTCATAACGATCGGTTAATGTTTGTTTTCTACTGGCTCCTTTAATCATTGTGTCGCTTTAACGTTACAGTATCGAGGAGTTCGTCGCTTTACAAGATCCGACCTCGCGCGAGATCCGATCTAGCGCTAGATCGGATCCTTCGGTATGATCATTCTATGATTCAACGAGACGAGCTCCAAAATTATTTTCTTCAAAAACTCCAATGGGAAGGGATGCCGGATCCCGCTATTTTAGAGCCGGATATTGGAAACGATCTTCAGGTTCCCGGATCTGAAACAATTCACAAAGTGGGTTTCTCTGTAAGCGCAAGCATTGCGCTTTTTGAGAAGGCGGTCGCCGAACATTGCGATGCAGTTGTTGTGCATCATGGATTAAGATTTCCCCCTGCCGATGGATCTTATCAGGATCCGACGCACAAACGACGATTAGAATTTTTACACAAGCACAAACTTTCGCTGTTCGGATTCCATATGTTACTAGATGCACATCCGATATTAGGAAACAGCGCACAATTATTATCGACGTTGAAAATTTCTCCAAAGGGTCCTGCCGGTACATCGGGCATTTTGAGCTGGGGAATGATGGGAGACGCCACACAGCCAATGACACTTGAAAAAATTGTTGAGCGTCTAAAACCGTATAGTAGCCCACACACATATGTATATCCGTTTGGCCCAGAAAAAATTCTTCGCGTTGCTGTCGTCACCGGAAGTGGTGCCCCGCGCAATGATGCAGTTGAGGAGATCGTGCAACACGGTATTCATTGTTACATTACGGGAAGCCCTCGTGAAAGTACGCGCGAATTACTCCGCGAAATCAAAGTGCATGGCATTGCTGCCGGACATTATCACACCGAAACATTTGGTGTGAAGGCCCTCATGGAACAACTTCAAAAAGACATGAATGTCAAAACCGTTTTCTTAGATCTTCCGAA
>CAZOCX010000064.1:0-5089 GCA_964578475.1 uncultured Gammaproteobacteria bacterium
TTCGCATCTCATCGAATTTTGGGTTCACGGGTAAAGGACATGAAAACGTATGGATGCTCTGCATTCGTAGGGATTGTTTGGTTGTGAAAAGATCATTCAGCGTGTAACATAACCTCGACACATCAATGTGGTAGGATTTGATTATTAACGATACAACATTTTATGGAGGAACAATCAACATTGCATTCCACGAGTTCGAAAAAACCCAAACGTCATCGAGTAAGTTTCTTCATCGCGTTGAGTTTTATTGTGGGTGGAATTGCTGGTGGAATTTCCGGAGCGCTGGTGGGTGGCGGCGCAGAAATTTGGCAGGACATTTTATCCAACACTCCTGCTTCGAGCACGATCGAACGCTCGAGTAATCGAACAACGCAGGTAATTGATGCATCGGAAGCAACGATCGATGTGATCAATAAGATGAATCCTTCGGTCGTGAGTGTGATTTCGACGAAAGAATTTCAGCAATATCGCGAAGAGCCCTTGTTTGGGCCTTTTTATCGTCGAGTTCCGAACGGAACCACCGAGCGTCAAGTCGGTGGGGGTTCGGGGTTTATTATTTCTAAGGATGGAATGATTTTGACCAATAAGCATGTGGTATCGGATACAACCGTCAACTATACTGTGATATTAAATGATGGTCGAGAATTTTCTGCGAAGATTGTGGATGTTGACCCGCTGAATGACCTTGCGGTCATTGATATTGACGCCAGTGATTTGCCGGTTGCAGCAATTGGAGACTCCGATCAACTACAGGTCGGAGAGACGGTCTTAGCATTTGGAAATGCACTTGGCGAGTACAGTAACTCCGTGACACGCGGAATTGTAAGCGGATTAAATCGACAAATCGTTGCAGGAGATTTTTCCGGATCCGAAACTCTCGAAAATGTCATTCAAACCGATGCAGCCATTAATCCTGGAAATTCTGGTGGGCCGCTTGTGAATTTAGCGGGAGAGGTTGTGGGCATGAACACGGCGATCGATGCCCAAGGACAGTCGATTGGATTTGCCATTCCGATTAATGAAGCCGTCTTTGTCATTGAAAGTATTGAGAAGTATGGTCGTATTGCTCGAGGAGTATTAGGAGTGCGCTATACGATGTTAACCCCAGAAATGGCAGAACAACAGAATCTTTCAGTTGACCACGGGGCGCTAGTAACGAGCGGTGCCGCAGGAACACCAGCTGTGATTCCTGGATCTGCGGCAGAGGCAGCAGGTGTGAAAGAAGGCGATATTATCACGCATATCGATGGAACAGAAATTTCCGATGAGCATCCATTATCTTCGTTGATTCGCAAGAAGAAAATTGGTGATACGATCGAACTCACGATTCAACGAGGCTCGGATGATTTGAAACTTCAGGCAACGCTGCAAGAGTACGGCGTGAAATCTTCCTAGTCGTATGCATCCCGCACATTCACACATCGAAGCATTAGTCCGTGACATGCGGAAATTGTGGAGGTTTCTTTGACATTGAAGGGAAGCTTCAAACTATTGGGAAGCTGGAACAAGAACTTGCACAACCCGGATTCTGGGATGATCGCGTTCGTGCAGTTTCGACAACGCAGAAATTGGAACGTCTCACATCGGAAGTAGAAAAGTTACAGAATTTGCGTCAACGGATTCAGGATCTGGAAGAACTTTCAACGTTGACTCCCGAAACCGATGAAGCGTCGTGGAATGAAATGTTGCAGCAGTGTGGGAGTCTCCAAAAGGAATTTGCAGAATACGAACTGTCGTATCAACTTTCTGGTCCGTACGATCACTTCGGTGCGATTCTTACGTTGCACGCCGGAGCAGGTGGAGTGGATGCGCAGGACTGGACACGTATGCTTTTTCGGATGTATGTGCGTTACGCAGAACAGAAAGGCTGGAAGTGTCGCGTGATTGAAGAAGCCATTGGCCAAGAAGCTGGAATCAAGCGCGTGATGGTGGAAATTCAGGGTGATCCGGCGTATGGGTTTTTGAAAGCAGAATCCGGTGTGCATCGGTTGGTGCGCATTTCGCCATTTGACGCTGAAAAGATGCGCCATACGTCGTTTGCATTGTGCGAGGTCATTCCTCTTCTTTCTGCGGATTCCGATATTGAAATTCGAGATGAAGATATCGAGGTAGATACATTTCGTTCGTCAGGACACGGAGGTCAAAGCGTGAATACCACGGATTCTGCTGTTCGTATACGTCATCAACCCACGGGAATTGTGGTCACATGCCAAAATGAACGTTCTCAACGCCAGAATCGGGAGTTTGCACTTTCGATGTTAAAAGCAAAAATAGCGCATCAGAAAGAACAAGAACGCGTTGCGCATGAGCGCGCACTGCGCGGGGAACATCATTCAGCTGAATGGGGGGCACAAATTCGTTCGTATGTCTTGCATCCGTACCAACTAGTGAAAGATCATCGAACAGGTGTCGAGCGCAACGATCCGGACGCAGTCTTAGAGGGGGATTTGGATCCGTTTGTTACTGCATGGTTGAGTCGGAAAGAACGTTAACATACTTTCATTGAAGTATGTTAACATGGAATTGGCGGTCCTTCGAATGATGGAAGGATTTTTTGATGCACAGAGTTGTTTCCTACATGGGGACGCTCACGCTTGCGCTTACCTGGATAGTGCTCGCGATCTTGGGACATCGCGATCCTGTACCCCACGGATCTCTATGGAAGAACGAGGGCCAAACGCTTCGTATCACAGGCCGGATCGTGGAAGTCCGTGAACGCACAAACGGATCGCGCGTCATTGTGGAACAGAGCGCAACGCAAGATCGCATTGCCATTTCGATTCCGCTTCCGTTCCAACCGCGTGTTGGAGATTCGGTCAATGTGCAATGTGAGGTTCAACGACCGCAACCGTTCAACAATGTTCGGTATGATCGTTATCTTGCGCTTCAAGATGTTTTTGCTGTTTGTGAAAATGCAAACATTTACGAGATTCGCGCGCACCACATAACTTCGCAATCTATTCTTTTGGATGCGCGGGGTCGAATGATCCAGACATTACGTCATCAACTTCCCGAACCGGAAGCTGCATTTGCAAGCGGGTTGTTGTTTGGAGGCACACATGGGTTATCCAATGCGTGGACAGAACGCTTCCGCACCACAGGAACATCTCATATCCTTGCTGCGTCGGGATACAATGTCGCGGTGTTATCATCGATTCTTTTTTCAATATTACTGGGAGTCGGCATGCACCGGTGGCATGCGATCACTACCGTACTCTTGTGTATTCCGCTCTACGTGATTCTTGCGGGTGCGGAATCCTCTCTGATTCGCGCCGGAATCATGGGAATGCTATTGATCCTTTTTCGTCATCTCGGAAGAACAGTTGTATTTCTGAATGTGATTTTATTTGCTGCTGTGGTAATGGCCATTCCCAATCCACAGATCATTTGGGATGACGTCGGTTATCAACTCTCGTTTGCAGCTGTAACGGGATTGGTGTATCTCGGGCCATGGGTGAGTGCGCGGCTGCAATGGATTCCGAATGCATTGATGCTGCGCGAGTCTGTAGTTGCAACACTTTCCGCAACCATCGCCACAACACCGATTCAATTCCTTACATTTGGGACCATTGCAGTTCGCGGGATTTTCACGAATGCGGTTGTGTTGCCCATTGTTCCAGTAGCGATGATGGTAAGCGGCGTCGTGGTGGTGCTTGGAGAGCTTCCTCTTCCGACGTCTGTAGGCCTTATTGCTTGGATTCCGCTTCACGGAATGTTGTTAGTCATTCAATGGTCCAGCACAGTATGATCGTGAACCCAAAATTCGCGATCTGTCCGCGAGTAAATCGCGGACCCTTCGGGCTTGAACTTCCCACCCTACGAAATCAAGATTTCGTAGGGGACCCGGCTTCAACAAATTTGCTCTCTCACCGTATTACCAATACGGCTCGGTCGCAACTAAATCTTCCGAACTTCGCATCTCATCGAATTTTGGGTTCACGACTATGACTCTTACTAAAATCCAAACGCTGCTCTTGCGCGAAAATGCAAAACGCACAGTATCGTGGGTCGCTTTCATGATTGGGATCCTCGGTATGATCGTGGTCGAAGTCTGGCCGTTTGTTCAGACTCCCGCACGCATGGTTGCTTTGGATATTGGCCAAGGTGATGCGATTCTGTTGCAAGATGGAAAAGGGTTTGATTGTCTGATCGACGGTGGACCGGATCGAACCGTTTTAGAGGAACTCGGGAAATTTTTACCACCATGGGATCGTACACTCGAATGTATGATTCTCACGCACGATGATCGCGATCATTCGATCGGACTGGTCGAGGTTGCGAAGCGTTTGCATGTCGAGACCCTGTATTGGAATGGGGTAGATGATGAACAAGAACTTTTATCCCCGCTCTTTGCGGAAGTTCGTGATCGACGTGCGCTGAAACGCGGGGATCATTTTTCTGCTGATGCGTTCGAGTTTTCCGTATTGTCACCACGTCAAAACGAAAAAGAAGATAATGACGATTCATTAGTGATTCTCGTCACACATCAAACAACACGCATATTACTAACCGGTGATGCAACCAGAAAGATCGAACACGCTCTCTTGAACGATCCGCAACTTTCTTCGGGTGTGGATATTTTGAAAGTCGGACATCACGGAAGCAAAACATCCACATCGCATGAATTGTTAGATGCGATTAAACCCACGATTGCAGTGATTTCAGTAGGTCGTCAAAATCGCTATGGCCATCCGCATCCCCAAGTGATGTATTATTTAACACAGCGGGGAATCCGAATTCGCAGAACCGATTTGGAGGGGCCTATCGAAATCGCATTATGAAAAAAGTCGTGAATCCAAAAATTCAGCGAGATGCGAAGTTCTGGAGATAAATTTGCGACCGAGCCGTATTGGTAATACGGTGAGAGAGCAAATTTATCGAAGCCGGGTCCCCTACGAAATCTTGATTTCGTAGGGTGGGAAGTTCGAGCCCGAAGGGGCAAGAATTCAGAATATCGGGCTTGGCTCGATGTCGAATTCTTGCCAGCTCGCGAATTTTGGATTCACAGCTTATGCAATCGTGATGTCTTTAGAACGATAAACATCTTGAACCGCATGCAACAATTCCACGCCTTCATCCATGGGACGTT
>CAZOCX010000065.1:0-4987 GCA_964578475.1 uncultured Gammaproteobacteria bacterium
GGGTCGAAAGCAGGTCTATCGGGCGTTTCGGCAAAAAACCATGATCCGCGATTGTATTGGATTGGAGAACGAACGCGGATTAGGAACTCCATTGTTACGTCTGATGATTCGCAACGGTGCGTTAACGTATTCGTTGCCGCATATCGACGAAATTCGAAACGATGTTAGGAAGCATTTAAAAATATTACCGAAAAAATATTTCGATATTCATCGAGATTACGTCTACCCAGTGACGCACAGCAAAAAACTGCGTGCGTTGATGCAGGCTGTGCGACGGCAGGAATTGGAGCAATACGAAAACGCCCCAGGTGTTTTCCCGGGGCGTTGATCGATTAGAGTTTCAAGTCGTCGAGTGCGCTGGTGTCTGCTTCGTCGGATGCAGGTGCCATTGCTTCCCGAGGCTCACGTGGAGCGCGGGGAGGACGAGAACCTTCTGGTTCGTAAATCTTGAGGTTTACGCGTGCTTGGTTTTTTGCACCGACGACGCGTAAAAGTGTTCGTAAGGATTTTGCTGTTTGTCCACTACGACCAATTACTTGGCCGAGATCTTGCGGGTCAACGTGCAGTGTAATCAACACGCCCATTTCATCCACGGTGCGCTCCGTGCGGACCGCTTCGGGATTATCCACGAGGGACTTGACCACGTATTCAACAAATTCTTGATCTTTGACAGAGTCTGTCATACTTCACATGTACTTAATATTCAATGTCCGAGTAGAGGGAGCGCCACTGTCCGACCGACGACTTCGGAAGATAGGTTTCCCAAACATCCGGATCACAAAAATAGTCTAGCAATCCTGAAAGCCGTTCGTCAATGTAACGCAAAAATTCGAGCAAGGGAGTGCCGAGAATATTCATCCGTTTGTTTTTATGCAGAAGCCTTGGGAGTTTCGGTCGAAGCCGCAGTAGAATCCGCAGGTTTTTCAGTGCCTTGTGTAGCTTCTGTTTTCTCTTGTGCGGGTTTCGGGCGTTTCAATTGCGTGCGTTTTTTGGGAGTCGTAATCAACCCATCATCTACCAGAAGATTGTGGACACGAGCAGACGGCTGGGCTCCCTTGGACATCCAATACTGAACGCGGTCAATTTTAATCGCATGTTCGCCCGTATGGGGATTCAAAAAGCCAAGACGTTCGATAATCCGCGATTGCGGAGCGCGACGTTTCTCCTGAACAACCATTCGAAACATAGCAAGATTTTTTCTTCCTGTACGTTGGAACCGAATGACGAGCATAAGAAATGTCTAAAAAAGAAGCTTCGAAGTTTTCGAAAGCTTGGTTACTCTAGCGAATTTTTTCTCTCTCGTCAAGGTGGGAGCAGACCTCGTACCGGGTTGAACCCTGTACAGGGTTCAACCCGGTAAAATGTTAGGATTTTGGAGTGGGTTTACCGATCATTTGATCGGTCAGCTCTTCGAATTTCACGGATAACATCCGCGATACGCCGTCTGTTCCCATGGTCACGCCATACAATACATCCGCTCGATTCATGGTTGCGCGGTTATGGGTGATCAAAATCAATTGCGAGCGCTCGGAGAGTTTGGAGAGAATTTCTGCAAAGCGCTCGGAGTTTGCCTCATCTAACGCTGCTTCCACCTCGTCCAACACCACAAACGGCGAAGGATTTTGATGCAAGATTGCGCACAGCAGTGCAATGGACGTTAATGCTTTTTCACCTCCGGATAATGCAGAAAGATTTTTGAGTTTTTTTCCAGGCGGTTGAACATCGATCTCAATTCCCGAGATCACTTTGCGCGGCTTCAATGTTGTGGACCCCTCTTCGTCCGATGGCATGGCTAGACCAGTTTCTGGATCGAGCACGGTCGCAGGGTTTTCGATCTCATGTTGTAATTCTAACCGCGCAGAACCCCCGCCAAAGAGAATGCGGACATAGTGTTGGAAGTGTTGGTTGATATCATGGAATGCTTCTTGGAATCGTGATCGAATGGTGTGGTCCAACTCATCAATCATCTGATGCAAATGTCCCATGGCTTGCTCGAGGTCATTACGTTCGCGCGAAAGAAATTCGAATCGTTCTTTGGATTGCTGATATTCTTCAATAGTCTCGGGCTCCATTCCTCCGATCAGTTCCAGTTGTTTTTTTAACTGCTGAATTTTTTGATCGAGCTGCGTTCGCTCTTCGGGTTCTACGGTGTGTTTCCACGTTTGAATTTTTTTGAGATCCACGGCAACGGGTTCGTGACGAATTTCTTGTTCTAAGTCTTCGCGGCGCGTTTCGAGTCGAACGCGTTCTTCCCGAAGTTGTTGCGCGGCTGCATTTTGTTGGTTCCATTCGGTCTGCAATGTACGCAGTTGATGTTGCAGGTCCAAGAGTTTTCGGTTGGCTTGTTGTTGTTCTTCCTGAAATGCTTGAAGCAACTGCCGCTGTTTTTTGAGACGTTCTTCCAGCGCTCGACGCTCCTTCTCCAACCGATCGAGTTCTGTTTGGATTCTGCGTGTTTGTTGCGCACGATTTCCCGATGCTCTTGGTTGCATGCGTTGCAGTTTGAGACGCAGCTCTCGTAATTCTCGTTCATAATCTGCAATGGTCGAAACGAGATAATCTTGACGGTCGGAAATTCGTGACTCCTCCACACGCAAATCCGAAATTTGTTGCAGCACTGCGCGCTGCTCGTTGGATAATGTTCGGAAACGGTTGGAGGATTCGGATTTCGTTGCGGGTTGTTGCGGAGACGCCGCAGGGATTTTCGAAGCAAGTGCTTCGAATCGTTCGAGGAGGTATTCTCCGCGTTGTTGAAGTTCACGAAATGCTTTCAGATCTCGTGTCGAAAGAAGATCGCGAACAAATTGTTCCAGCGTCGCACGCAATTGTGTAAATTCTTTGCGTAAATGTTCCCATATGGTCGCATCCTGATGGTGTGCGGTGTGTTCTTGTTTCAGTAGTTGATACTCGGCGTCTTTGAGTTGTTGCTGGAGAGATTGTTGCTGCTGTTCCAAGTGTTCAACGCGTTCCCGAATGCGTTCGCGTTGAATGGGAAGCGACGCAAATTCAGTTTTCAACGGTGTCAGCGCGTCAGATAATTCTTGTTGTCGATGAACTAACCAGGCTTCTTCAGATCCGCCTTGCTGCTGATGATGTAATTCTAATTGCCCGCGCTGAATTACGAGTTCACGCATTCGTTGGTGATAGGTTTGTTCGAGTTGCTGCTGTTCACGCTGGAGTTGTTGAAATTGTTGTTGGCGTTCTGGGGCTTCAGCAAGTTCGTCACTTTGCTCTTGAAGTTGTGTCATGGCGCGCTCGCGCCGTTGCAAGTCTACGTTTCTTTTCCGTTCCGCTTGTTCTACTCCCTGAATCCCAGCTTGAATCTGACGCCACAGTCCACCATAATATCGCGTCTGCGATGCTCGGAGCTCGACTTCGAAGCGCTCACGTTTTTCCAACCGTCGCACCTGGCGCGTGAGGGTGCGCAGCCGCGGCTCTAATGCATCCATCAATCGCTTCGCGTCGGCTAAATGTTCTTCGGTGCGTAAGAGTTTGTGCACCGATTGGTCGCGTTTGATTTGAAATTCCTTTACCCCAACAGCTTCGTCAAAATAATTTTTGCGCTCATGTGGTAATGCATTGATCAAACTATCAATAGCGCCTTGGGAAACCACGGTATAACTTTTTGCACCAATATGGGATTTTGCCAAGAACATGGCGATGTCGAGCAACCGCACAGTTGTTTTGTTCATGAAGTATTCGGACTCGCCACCGCGAGATAAACGGCGCGTGAGAACAATTTCCGGATAATCCAAGGGTGCGCTTCCATCGGAGTTATCCAAGACCAGGGAAACCGAAGCTAACCCCAGCCGAGGACGTTTTCGGGAACCCGTAAAAATCATGTCTGTGGATTCTTTTCCCCGCAGACTTTTGGTGCTTTGTTCGCCGAATACCCAACGGATGGCATCCGAAATGTTGGATTTGCCCGATCCATTCGGGCCCACAATAGTCGTAATGCCCGGACGAAATTCTAAGACCGTTTTATCGGCAAACGATTTAAACCCTTGTAATTCGATACGTGATAAAAACATAGACAGGATCAGTATCCGTTCTTATCTAAAGTATATCATGGGAGCCGAAAGAATTTCGACGTCTCTAAAACGTGAGTCCAAAAATCAGCTCGTGAATTTGGATTCACGGTCTAGGCGAGTGTACGCGCTACGTGCTGAATAAACAACCCAAAGATCAGCATTCCAATGAGAAGTTTTAGCACTGTTGCTCCTGCAAAGCCAATTAAAATGTATTTGGGAGTTTTTAGTTCAAAAACTTCATCGTGTCCGGTCAGTAATGCAACCGATGTTCCACCTACGATCGCTCCAAGTAAAAACCACAATAAATTATTTTGCCGTAATGTCATGAATAGCAGCCCCACAGCGATCGATCCCAATACCACTAAATAGTTTAACTTCACGTGACGCGTCCCACGTGCACTCGCAACCACATCGATCGCAACAATAACACCACAGAGCAACGTGATGGTCATCAAAACATTTTGGGAAATAATCATGAAGTTCGTAAGCAATGCGTAGGCAAATACGGATGCCCATAACACAAAGACGCCCGGAAATGTCGGAGAAAATAAACCATAAATCCCGATCAAAATGGCGAGGCTTGCGATAATGGTGATCCACGACTGTAGGTCTTCCATGAATCTATTGTACCGGGCAAGCGCCGGAGACCGCAACTGATCGAGACTGGTGGATTCCAATTACCAGTTGGTTTTTGCCAATGCATCGTGCGATGCATTCGTCTGTGCTTCTTGTTTACTGGATCCTATTCCTGTGCCGTACAGCTCCTCGCCGACAAACACCCCAACTTTGAAATGTTTATTGTGATCCGGGCCACTTTCTTCTAACACTCGATACGTCGGTGTTAAGGACAGTCGTTCTTGCGTGGCTTCTTGAAAGCGGCTCTTGGGGTCCAAATACAATTTCTTTTCCAGAATTTCTGATAAGTAGCAAAGAATGTGTTGATCAATAAAGCTCTT
>CAZOCX010000066.1:0-4762 GCA_964578475.1 uncultured Gammaproteobacteria bacterium
TCCACTGGTTCGGTTCAAACCCTCGGATCCGGAAGAGAACTTTGCTCATCTCAGCCAAGCAGCCGTTCCACCTGATCGCCGGGACGCGCGATTTTCCCACAGGGCGGAGAGGGTGGGATTCGAACCCACGGTCCGGGTTAAATCGGACAACACGTTAGCACCGTGCCGCTTTCGGCCACTCAGCCACCTCTCCATATTTTTTACAAAACTGTATTTTTCAAGAGATATTTTAATCTCTCTCGTCCCTTACCAGTTTTCAAAAAAATTTCTTCTCTTCTTGCATCTGTTTTATTAGCAAATCCTTGATAATAAATCAAATCCCAAGGAACACCATTCTTGGTCGACTGAACTTCACCATGGTTATGTTCGAAGATTCTATTTTTTAAATCTTCTGTGAATCCCTTGTACAGAATTTTTCTCTTTGGACTATATAAGATATAAACGTAATACATAATTGTGCCACTTCCGCCCAGGGCGGACCAGCCTTGGGCTGGCAGCCACCTCTCCTCGTCAGAACCATGCTCCAGCTTTCGTGACCATCCATAGGATGATCACTACAGCTTGCGCATGGTTCTTCCTCTTCCCACTCCGACTTCGCGTCGGAGCGGGAACCCTTTTATTTTATACTGCGACTTCTATTAGTTCAGAAAAAATTTTCTGAACTGATTCCAGTCTCCGTAACACGTCCCGCTCTTCCCTAAATAATCCATAGGATTATTTAGGGATCCCTTGTTTTGATACTCCACGTTCCGTGAATCCACACTTTCGTGAACTCACTGCACCTTTCGTCCATGCGCCCTTTTCCCCATTTTTCAATGAGATTACCAAATCTCACTACCAAGTTGGCACTGTATCAAACCTGTCATACCACGTCAACGCAAAACTATCCCGCCTTAGGAATATTTTTTTTATAGAGATTTTGGAGCATCTCCGGCTTCGCTTGATCTATCCGTTTGAACGCAGCAACGGTTGCTTTAAACGCCCCATGCGAAACCATTTCTGCGCGAAAAATCGAATACACCACCAAGAATGTCCACGTGGTAAACAAATCCAAAAATGGGACAAATTCAACCAGTGCCGCGAAGGAAGTTAAAACCTGAAGTTCCAGTCGAACCTTTTTCGGCATGTTTCCAAACGCCAACACATACAACACCCATAATAATGCGTCGATAGTCCAGTCAATCCAGGAAAGTAAACTCAATGACATGATATCCGCGGAATCCTTGAGTACCGCAAGTGCAAGAAGTGCCATTAACAGGCGCCCTTGATGTTCGATACCTAACACATTCTGTGCAGCACCCGCCAACCGCTTCCGAACAGCTCGCTTTGAATAATCCTTAGCGCGTTCTCGAATCGATGGCTTTTCTTTATCTTCGGAAGGTTTCTTCTCCTGCCCATCCGAAGAATCTTGTGCCCCAGAAGAACCATCCGATGCCGGACTCGCATTCGTTACTGGCATTTGCTTCGGCTGCGTAGACGGACGCTGCATCACGCGCGGTGCACCTGTATCCTGCTCATTCCGACGTCGCTTCAGTCGTTCTTCTGTCATTCGATCACGGACTTGCTGCTGTTGCTGCGCATCCAGTTGCTCTGGTCCAAGCTCCGACTTCGCATGTGGTGAATTCTCATTTGCCATATGATTAAGAATAACACACAGCTCATAGCTTTGCAGGATGTGATACTCCTAAAAGAGGTCCTTGTGATATACTTCTCGTATGAAAACGCAACACCAAAATCCTGTCGCACGTACAAAGTCGGAGATCCAACAAGAGCTTCAAAAGCACTTTTCGGATCATGTTGGGGACGTGAAATTAGTATGGGAAACGCATGAATACGACCAACCGCAACGAGGCCTTGTCTGGCATATTGTTGCCGGAGCCATCGCTGCGGGCTTATTGATCTATGCTGTAGTGGATGGAAATTTTCTGTTCGGTGTAATGATCGTGGTCATTGCATTTCTGATTGCACTGCGTTCGCTACGCAAACCCGATTTATTACTCATCGCGATTACGAACCGCGGAATTGTGCTGCATGATCGCTTCTATGATTTCGAGTCTATGGAATCATTCTGGATTATTTATGAGCCCCCAGCTGTTACAGATATCGGGATTACATTTACATCCAAATGGCGGCCGGAATTATTGATTTCTCTGCAAAATACAAACCCTCTTCATGTGCGGAAACTCCTTAGCCAATATTTAGTAGAAGAAGAACGTAAAGAGTCGCTTTCAAGCGCGCTCGGCCGAGTGCTGAAGATATAGGTTACACTCGCGTATCAAACAAGTTTACCCTTGTTTTGGACCAGTATATTGTCTATTAGACTTCACCTGTGCTTGTTGGCTGTCCGCGTTGATTTTGTCGTCAGTATGTTCAACAGTAATAGACCCCCCAGAAACTAACTGTTGAACTTGTTCTTGGGTAACAGGATACATCGCGGGACTGTAGTTTGTAATCCTACCATCTTTATCCAGCGTCATTCGTGGGTTGGTAGGATCATAAATCATCTCGCGTTTTGGACCATGAATTAATATGTAATAATGCGCATCTTCTTCCGCCTCTACCGGAATGCGACAACCACTTGATGCGATAAGATCACTTTCCATCCCCACAAATGCCAAGAGATTTTGCGCTGCCGCAGCTTTTTCTGCACACACCGCAAATCCTTTTCCCTTCAATTCTTTTGCGGATACTGAAGAACTATCTACCGACGAGTGATCCAGGTAGAACTCTCGATTCTGCATTTCTGTGTTACTCCCAGCTGCAACATTGCCAAAATATTTTGATAGCGTCCACTGAACTGCGCTCGGCACGATCTCCCTTAATGATCTTCCTTTCCATCCTTCTACCTCCTTAAATTCTCGAACGGTTTTGAAAAGATCGGCGTATAAATCGGGGTCATCCACGACAAATGGATCAACGATCATATTGCGCCGAATTTTCATTTCCGGCCCTAAAAAACCTTTATGGATTCCATGCCCGACATGCGACATCTCGCCTGTTTCTGCATTTTCGCTTAAGACAGCCAATCGTTTCTTAATATAATCGCGCTGCTCGGTTTCGGATGCCCCTATTAGGGGCTCGAGTTCTGCTAATATTTTTCGATACTCCGGACTACGTTCACTCGGCGGCTGATTCTCGGATGGTGACGGTTGATCGAATTGCATAAAGTTATGGAATGAATTCATGAATATGGACTCCCGGGATCCGGGTGAGTGATCCCCGATCTCCGGCTTTCGAATCCTCACGCCCGCCTTCGGCGAGCTTTTCGGGCGCTCGCTTTGCGATATGTTTACGATGGGATTCGGTCACGCGTCATCTGCCTGACGGCAGATGCGCCCGACCCGGCCTCGCGGCGCTCGCCTTTCGTCGCTTCGCTCCTCAAACTCGCGCATCGCTCCGGCTTTCGAATCCTCACGCCCGCCTTCGGCGAGCTTTTCGGGCGCTCACTTCGTTCGCGCCCTCAAGAGGATTCGAACCTCTGACCTTCAGCTCCGGAAGCTGACGCTCTATCCATCTAAGCTATGAGGGCAAAACTATTTTGCTAACGTACACCGGAACGACAAAAAATTCAACATCAAATTCAACCCAATCTCCCCGATTTATGCGTCCCAACACGTGCGTCCAGTTTTTATGGCTTCCAAATACGATGGAATCGTTGTGAACTGTGGTTGCGGCAGATCATTGGGATCATACCAATCCCAACGTTCGACTTTTTCGGACTCAAGAACTTTTGGCTCCCCAGATTTCCAATCCGCCTTGAGACCAATATCGATATAATGTTTTGGCGCGTAATCCTTCAGATTCATAATGCGCACAAATTGGATATTCGTAATTTCCATTCCTGTTTCCTCACGCACTTCGCGTTTTGCACACTCCTCAAACGATTCCATGTATTCCAGGTGTCCGCCAGGCCACGCATATTCCCCTTGCCCATGCGATCCGCGACGTTTTCCCATCAATACTTTTCCATGTTTCATCACCATAACGCCGATACCAACGCGAGGGTGTAACTGTTCATTCGTCATAAAAATTTTTAGATTTTCATACAAACAGCATAGATGTTTTAGCCGGCCCACACAATATCCGCTACACTTCGACGGAATGCATGGATCTCGCGAGAGTCAGGCTGACGGGTAGGATAAGTGGCGTTGGAAAGCATCACAATTGCCAATCCTTTTCCCATGTCGCATAAACATACGCAGCCGGTAAAACCTGTTTTTCCAAACGTTTCTTGTGTGCAAAGCGCACCCATGAAGCGCGGTTGGTTCAACTCCCATCCCAATCCTGTACACTCGCCCGGCTGTGTTAACTGATTGGTATGGATTTGTTCTAAGATTGCCAAAGAGAAATACTGTTTGCCGTGCAGTGTCCCATGATTTAAGAGCATTTCGAAAAACCGCAACAAATCCGGTGCTGTTGAAAACAATCCTGCGGAACCCACGACCTGCAATCGGGATAGGATAAATGCGCTGTCATCATGCGCGATGCCTTGGACTACTCCTTCGCGCCATTCTTGAATTTCCGTCGGTACAATTTCCTGAACATGAAATTTGTTCAGCGGATGAAACGTGCTACGCTTCATTCCCAGTGGCTGAAAAAAATAGTGTTCACCGAGCTGATCCAGCGGAGCGTTCATGATGCGTTCAACAATGAGCCCAAGTAAAATACTGGTGGCATTGGTATAACTGAACTTTTCGCCCGGGGGCGTAATAAATTCAGAGGTAAAAATGTGATGCAGAATTTCGTCGGGCGTTCGATTTTT
>CAZOCX010000067.1:0-4667 GCA_964578475.1 uncultured Gammaproteobacteria bacterium
TGTGGGAAGATGCCACGCAAGAGGTCATAGCGCATCCGGTGTTGGGAATGGGATTTGATCGCGAACTGCATTTTGAATTTGAAGAAAGCGAAAGCGTCCTAGCTGTTCGTGAGCTACATAATGACCCACTCTTATTGCTAGTGCAATTTGGAAGCGTGGGGTTTGCGGCGTTTAGTGCATTTGTCATCCTTACATTCCGTCGGGCATTGCGTAAACAACTCGATCCCGATGTGGAATGGATCCGAATTGCAAGTTTAAGCGTGATGGTGCTCATTCTTACGGCGTCACTCTTTGCGTCCTATCTGCAGATTAATATGCTTGCGATTGTGCTGTGGGTGGTCATGGGAATGATTTGGGCATTACCGCAATATTCAACCTATGAATCCTAAGGTTTCAATCATTATTGTCACGTATAACAGTGCGAACTACATTGGCGCGCTGTTGTCGGTGTTGCAACAGCAATCGATCTATTCAGAAGCTGAAGTATTGGTAGTAGACGAGTGCTCGCAGGATCATACACGCGAAATTGTGCGATCGTTTTCAGACGTGCGCCTCATCGAGAGCTCGGAAAACCGTGGATATGGTGCAGGACTGAATATGGGTGTTTCGAACGCACGCGCGGAATTGCTTGTTTTATTGAATCCGGATATTACGATTTCAGATTCTCGATTCATCGAGAAGTTAGTAGAGCAATTTGAGCAAGATCCGCGCTTAGGCGTAGTGGCGCCCATCATTTATGGACCAAAGGGAACATCCCTATATTCCGCAGGTCGGCTTCCTAGTTTTCTCTCCGAGTTGTTGACGTATTCGCGTCTGTTTCAATGGATTCCATTTGGACGGTACTCTGATAAACATATTGAATGGGTTTCGGGTACGGTATTTGCTACGCGTCATTCCTTATGGGAACGAGTGCATGGAATGGACGAGCACTACTTTTTATACGTTGAAGACATGGATTATTGTGAACGCGTGCGAGACGCAGGTTTTCGCATTGTACGCGATTCCCATCTTTCTGTTTCTCATGTACAGTCCGCGAGCACGCGACAGAATTCTCAACAGAAATTTTTCTCTCAAGTGTTATTTTGGGACACGCGCGGAGTGTTGTATTTTTGCAGCCAACATCGCAGCCATGCGTTGTATGCGTGGGTGAAGTTTTTGGCTCTCGTTTGGATGTGTTTACAATTCCTGCGGTTTACGGTTCAATCGGTGGTAGATGGCGCGGCATCGCGCGAGCAAGCGGCCTTTCAACATGCCTTACCCTGGGTGTGGCGCCTCTCCTACACAAACCTCCGGAAGCGAAATTTTAACCCCAAAGAAACTCCGTATGAAAATCCTCCTCATCAATAAATTTCACTCGCCACACAGCGGCGCTGACATGTACTACATGAAACTCGGTGCGCATTTGGAAAGCTTGGGCCATGAGGTCGCGTATTTTGCAATGCAACATTCCCAGAACCAACGCACACCATGGGAGCGATTCTTTGTATCGGGCAGGGATTTTTCTAGCGTGCATCGCAATCCCATCGATGCGTTTAGTCTGTTTATTCGCATGCTTTGGTCGCTTGAAGCGCAGAAGAAATTGGAAGAATTGTTGACGGTGTTCAAACCTGACATTGCGCATGTACATAACATTTATCATCATTTATCGCCGTCGATTCTACCGGTGTTACACAAACATGGAATTCCTGTGGTGATGACTGCTCACGATTTTAAACTCGTGGGGCCGCATTATGAATTGCCGCCACACGAACATTTAGTAGATCGGTATTTTTATACCATTCGTCATCGGTCCATGAAAGACTCGACGCTTGCAAGTATCGCGATTGTTTTGGAAACAATGTTTCATCGTATGTTGCGCGTTTATCCGAAGCACATCCGAAAAGTGTTTACCGCTAGTCATTTTCTTGCGAAGATTTTGCGCAAGCATTCGGGATTTCATCCCTCGCAGATTGTGGAGCTTCCATTAGGAGTTGAGCGTCAAGGATTTCTCGAGTTTCCAGTGCGGTCTGGTTTTATCTACGCCGGACGCTTAGTTGAGGGCAAAGGATTAGAATGGTTGATCCAAACTTGGCGCGAGCAACGATTCCCGCATACATTAACGATCGTGGGATCCGGACCCATCGAGACTGAACTTCATCGACTCGCGGAAGGACTCCCAATCGTTTTTACAGGATTTTTGTCTCACGATGAAACGCTTAAACTCATGGCGCGTTCACGTTGTCTCATCGCCCCGAGTACGATTCCCGAGACATTCGGGTTATCGGCAATGGAAGCATTAAGTGTCGGCACCCCGGTGATTGCGGCAGCTAGCGGTGCACTTTCGGAAAATGTGCAGCATGGCTCGAATGGATACTTAGTAGATCCAGAACAGCCGTCTTCGCTAGGCCAAAAGATCCTCGGATTTTTATCCGATCCTCAAAAAGAATATGATATGCGCGAGCAGGCATGCATTTCGGCAAAACGATTTACATGGGAACAGCATCTTTCACAATTGCTTCAGGAATATGCATCACTTCTTACTCCGCGCTTGTAATCGTTGGGCCCTACTACTACTTCTATTTGGGGGGTGTGTTGGAATTCCGTCATCGGTTTCCGCTCAGTCGTTAGATCAACTTCCATACCCTCGAACAGCCAATATTTTTTTGCTGGCGCCCATCACGGAATCCCAAGCACGTGAGCTCGCGCAATGGGATATCGTGGTGTTGAGTATTCATGTGCAGGATGTCAGTCCAAAGGTTTTTGCGGTGATGCGTGAAGAAAATCCCAATATCAAAATTCTCGCGTATGTGCCCTCCAATGAGTTCCCATGGGAACGCTTAGATACGCTGGAAAGTAAGAATGGTCCGTATCATCAAATCGTGAAGGGGATTGATTCGTCATGGTGGCTACGGAATACGGATCAAACGATTATGTCATTGTATTTGGGGAATCGAAGCCTGAATGTGACAGACTTGTTGAAAAAGACAAAAGGAAAACGTTGGAATACGTATCTTCCCGAGCGTGTGCATACGATCGCCATGTCAACGGGTTTTTGGGATGGGATTTTTTACGATAGTGTATGGGATGCGATAACGCCTTTTTTCCCGGACGAACAATTGGATTTGGATATGGACGGGGTTGCCGAATCTGCAGCAACGCAAAATGCTGCTTGGAAAGATGGAATGGAAACTCTGATGGCGGAAAGTCGAAGACTCGAAGGTCCAGAGAAGTTGATTATTGGAAATGGCGGGGCAAACAATTATCTGGATTCCATGAACGGACGACTGATCGAGAATTTTCCGGATTTATTTGGAGAAGGCTGGACACGTGCCATGAAATGGTATGGGCAAGCAAATGTGGACGCGCGTGAACCGATCGTGAATATTGTGAACGGAGACACGAATAACTCCGGAAAATTCAAAGAATTCCGACGGATGCGTTTGGGGCTCACGAGCACGCTGTTGTTTGATGGATTTTATAGCTTTGATTCTGGGACGTTGGATCACTCACAACTCTGGTGGTATGACGAGTACAGCGTGGATTTAGGGTATCCCATAAGTCGAGCAAAAAATTTGTTCAAGCCAAATGACCCGATGATGGAGCGAGGAATTTGGATGCGAGAATTTGAGCATGGTGCTGTGGTTGTGAATTCCACGACCAAACAACAGACATTCCGATTACCGTTTCGTATGCAGAAAATCAAGGGCACACAGGACACTAAAACTAACGATGGTAAGGAAATCGAGAAGCTGACATTAAAACCCGAAGATGGAATCGTGTTATTACGCATCGCAGAGTTGGTTGCTGCACCGCAACGATTTAGCGGGGAAGTGATCACCGTCGATGTATATGGCGGGACCCATCTGCGATCCTTCACTCCCTATGGACCTTCGTTTCAGAACGGTGTGCACATTTACGTGGATGATTTGAACCGAGATGGAAACAATGAGATCGTCACCATGCCGGCGCGGGGGTCATCGCATGTGCGGATTTTTTCGACGGACGGCCGTGCTATTACAGCGGGATTTTTTGCATTTGCAGCTAAATCCGAGCATAATGGGGATGTTGTCGCTATGGATATGGATCGGGATGGTAAAAAAGAACTGGTTGTTTCTTCGGGTACCGGGCAACTACCATGGGTTCGCGTGTTTAGTCAGGATGGTGTATTTGTCCGACAATTTTTAGCGTATGGTCGAAACTACCGCGGAGGCGTGAGTGTGGCTGCGCAGGATTTTGATGGAGATGGAATCGAAGAAATTGTGACAGGTTCAAAAACAGCAAGCTCGCATGTGCGCGTTTTTTCTTCCACAGGAAGACCCTTAAGCGCTGGATTCTTTGCCTATCCCAATTTTTCGGGTGGCGTGAATATTACAGCTGCAGACATGAATGGCGATGATCAGTATGAAATTCTCACGGCACCGAATTCCAAAAGCGATCATGTGTTGAGTTTTTCGGAAAAAGGACGACGATTAAGTCCTGGATTTTTTAGTTACAATGCAACCGAGCAAGGAGTGAATGTTGTGGCAGAAGACTTAGATGGTAATCGAACACTTGAATTGTTCACAGGAACAGAACGCGGATCTACGTGGATCCGCAGGTTTACGTTCGAGGGACGCTTATTGTCACCTGGCTTTTACTTATTTGCCAAAACGTTTTTGGGCGGCGTAATGGTGCAGCTCAACCACTAG
>CAZOCX010000068.1:0-4658 GCA_964578475.1 uncultured Gammaproteobacteria bacterium
CGCAAACGCGAATTCTTGGCTGATGCCAGTGGCGCGATGCTCACCCGCTATCCGCAAGGACTCGCCAACGCATTACGCAAAATTGGCGCACAAAACCGACCTCTGCAACATGCCAATGCGTCAACAGCACATTTGTTTTTCTCCAATCCGTTTGGAACGCATGACGTGCGTTCATTCTTATCCAAATTATTTTCAACGCATCCTCCAATCGAAGAGCGCATCAAAGCTCTCGAAGGGATGACGCAATAATTATATCTATGGACATAACAACACCGGCTCCCTCATCACCCCCCGTGAAAACGCCCTTACCATCGTTTCGCACGTTATTTACGAACGCGTGGCATGAACTCGTGGAGCACTGGAAATTACTCATGACTGTTTCCCTGGGAATCGCGCTCATTCAACTATTGGTGAGCTACGTACTCCCATCCTCATGGACAAATTTTAACCAACTTTTTGTTTCTGGAGCCAAGCCGGGATTGGATCTCACGCCCACGATCGTGATCATTGTCGTACTCGCGTTTGTCGTGAACGTTATTTTGCAATCTGTCCTTTACTATAGTGTTGTAAACCGAACGAAGGAAGGATTAACACTTGCGCATGCATTCAACGGCGGACTTTCTGTATCTTTAAAAATCCTCGCTGTGGTCATTTTAAAAACCATTCTGACCTTGATCGGATTTGTACTCTTCATTATCCCAGGAATTCTTGCATGGGTATGGTTGAGTTTTGCAGAATTTGCATCCATCAAAGAAAACCTCGGGGTGATCGAGAGTCTGAAACGCAGCAAAGAACTCACCCGCGGATTCTTTGCTGCGATCTTGGGCCGACTACTCTTAATGGCTCTCGTCGTTGCTGTCCCAACGATGATTCTGTCGCTCATTCCTGCTGGCGCATTAATCGTTACGGTGATTGCGACACCACTTTCGATTCTCTATTTCGTCAATCTGTACGAAGCTCGCTTGAGCGCAACGAGCAATTTGTCCAGTTAACATGATTGCATGAGTCCGATCCTAGAAAAATTTACGACACATTTAAAGAATACGTTGCGGGATGCGATTCTTTCGGCACGTCTGCATCGTCATGCATCGATCGAGCCCGTGGATGTCATCCGATCGCTTGTGTTGCAACGTGGAAGCATGGGCGCGGAGGTGATTTGGAAATCTGGGTATACACGTCCCTCGAGCGAAATTCCCATGCGTCGCACAGCCGTGGAAACCGACCACGTTGATACGATGCTCACAAACGCTTGGTCAAAATTTTCCGAATCCACACAACACGCTATTCTGCGAGCTGCAATGACGGCTGTCAGATTGAAGCATCGTTACATTGGCACGGAACATTTACTCTCGGGGCTCCTGAATCCACAAATCGATGCGGATATTCGCACATTCTTACGAGAACATCGCGTGCGGACGCAAGACATCGAGAAACATCTGCAAATTGTTTTAAAAAGTACGTCGAAATTTCCGGAAATCACACGAATCTTTGCAGACCGACCATCGCGACATCCCGTGGATCATGACGGAATGGATGCTTCCGAAGAGCATCCGTCTGCGCTCGAATTCTTTGCAACCGACATGACGAGCGATCATTATCAGCAGCATGTGGATCCCGTGATTGGTCGTGAGTCCGAAATCGAACGCATGATCCATATCTTATGTCGCCGTACAAAAAATAATCCCGTTCTCATTGGCGAACCGGGTGTAGGCAAAACCGCAATTGTGGAGGGTCTCGCAAAGCGGATTCTGCAGCACGAAGTTCCACCGATCTTAACTAATAAACGCGTGTTGAATTTGGATTTGAGTTTGGTGGTTGCGGGTACCATGTATCGCGGAGAATTTGAGGGACGCATGAAACAAATTATTGATGAATTGCGCGAGGATCCAAACGTGATTTTGTTTATCGATGAAATGCACATGCTTGTGGGTGCGGGATCAACGTCTGGCTCCATGGATGCGGCAAATATTTTAAAACCCGCGCTTGCGAAAGGTCAGATCAGCGTAGTCGGCGCGACAACCTATGACGAATATCGAAAGTACATCGAATCCGATGCCGCGCTTGAGCGCCGTTTCCAGCCAGTCGTGGTGGACGAATTATCGCCGGAGGACGCACTAACAGTGTTACGCGGAATTAAACCCTATTACGAACAGTTCCATCATGTGACCATCGACGACTCGGCGATTCAAGCATCCGTGGAATTGAGCACACGCTATTTGCAAGACAAATTACTTCCGGATAAAGCGATCGATGTATTAGACGAAGCCGCAAGTCGCTTGCGCGTAAACGAAGATATTGACCCTCTTTCCAAAACCATCGAGACCTTCGAGCGTGATTTGAAACATTTGCGTGGTGAAAAAATTCACGCCGTAGAACAAGAACAATATCAAGAAGCGCTGCAAATCAAAAAACGCGAGCAGATGATCATGGAAAAACTCGCGGAGTTGCATCAGCAGCAACAATCCCGCACCACAAAATCACTGGGAACCGTGACAGCTGAAGATATTGCACACGTGGTCTCGCGCATCACCAAAATTCCGTTGATGGAAATCACCGCAACGGAAAAAGAACAGTTACGCAATCTCGATACGGAAATCAAAAAATACTTGATTGGTCAGAACGACGCCGTGGAATCTGTCGCGTCCTTTGTGAAACGCTCACGCGCAGGATTGAGCCATGCTAATCGACCCACTGCATCGTTCATGTTCCTCGGGCCAACAGGGGTGGGAAAAACAGAGTTAGCAAAACTTCTTGCGCGAACGGTGTTCAAAGATGAAAAGGCTTTGATCCGGATTGACATGAGCGAGTTTTCTGAAAGTTTTCAAGCCAGCAAATTACTGGGCGCGCCCGCAGGATACGTGGGATACAAAGAAGGCGGCAAGCTCACAGAAACTGTTCGCCGTCGTCCGTACTCGGTTGTGTTATTCGACGAAATCGAAAAAGCACATCCGGATATTTTCAATCTCTTGTTACAAATTCTGGATGAAGGACACTTGACCGATGCTACGGGAAAAAATATCAATTTCAAAAACACCATCGTCGTCATGACCTCAAATATCGGATTAGAACAACTTCAAGAAACCGCGCGTCTAGGATTTGGTGTGGAAAAACCCGAGGGCAACGATTCTGGTGAGGACCGGTATCAAGAAATCAAGAAAAAGGTATTATCCGATCTGAAAGAAGCATTTCGACCGGAGTTTTTGAATCGCATTGATCAAACCATTGTGTTTCGTCCCCTTTCCAATGATGCGGTCAAACAAATTACGCGATTGCAATTACAGGAAGTGGTGGAACGACTTGCGCAGCAAAATGTTTCGTTCACGTATTCACCAGCCGTGGTTGTAAAAATCGCGGACGTTGCATACGACCCAGAGCGCGGTGCACGCGAGGTGCGACGTACAATTCAGGATTTGCTTGAAAATCCGATGGCCGATCGACTGCTCGCAGATCAACCTCCGTCGAAACTTTCTGCGCGCGTGATCCGCGATCGGATTGTGATTGAATAATTTTTTCTAGAAAGGCTTAGCCACAACATCCACTCCCCATGAATTCATCAATTCAGCGAGATGCGCAGTTCTGCAGATAAATTTACGACCGAACCGTATAAGATAATACGGTGAGAGAGTAAATTTATCGAAGAACAAGCCCGAAGGGTCCGCGATTTACTCGCGGACAGATCGCGAATTAATGAATTCAGGGTTAACAATGCACAATGGGCGGTGCAGCAGTCTATGCTTACCGCCATTTTACGATTTCTGTTCCCTTCCCGATGCGTCACTTGTTCGCGCATTGGGCAAGATTGGTGTACCGTGTGCCTTCAATCTGTGCAGCGGTTTGGATCCTCGCGCTCCAATCTTTTTATTGCAGCGCGCTACGAGAATGCGATGATGCATGCGATTCACGCATGGAAGTATGAATATGCGTCCTTCCTCTCATCACACTTTGCGGCCTTGATGGTGAAATATGGCGCGCTAGAATTTCTCGAGACTATACGATCCGAGCATCCAATTTTTGTACCCATTCCTATGGCGCGTCGCAAAGAACGTCGACGGGGGTACAATCCTGCAGAGCATCTCGCGCGGGAACTTGCGATGCGTACCAACATTCCTGTTGCGCGGCTACTCGTGAAATCTCGAAATACCGATGCACAGGTCGGACTATCGCGCACACAGCGCATTCAAAACTTGCGCGTCGCGTTTAGCATGAATCCAAAAATATCGAACATCCGTTCGATACAGTCTGTAGTTTTAGTGGATGACGTGTTCACAACAGGTGCAACACTTCATGCATGCGCAAGCGTGTTAACACGCGCTATGCCGAGAGTTCGCATTCGTGCAATGATCCTCGCATCTAACAATCACGATGCTACGTTTTAAACGCTAAATGGAAAACCCACCAAAGGCGGGTTACCTTATACCAACAGATAAAGGTGGGTAAAAAATGGTGTCGCTCGGGGGGTGGGGAGGTGATCGGGTGGTTGGGTGTGGGGAGGCACGTTTGATCCCGAGCGACAACACGACGCTATCACGGATCCAACAACTACGTCAATGGTTATTAAGAACAGAATGTGATAAAATACCATTCATCACTATTACGTAGACCCGGAGATGGATTTTTTGTGGGATCCGTTATATTTACGAATGATCGCGATCTTCGAA
>CAZOCX010000069.1:0-4613 GCA_964578475.1 uncultured Gammaproteobacteria bacterium
AAAGCCGGAGCGATGCGCGAGTTTGAGGAGCGAAGCGACGAAAGGCGAGCGCCGCAAGGTGGGGTCGACGGCCAGGAGCGTCAGCGACTGGACCGGTGACCGAATCCTTCTTCCCCAGCCAATCTCGATTTTTGTCAATTTCGGTACACGGCTAAACATTCGGATAATCGTGAAAATATTTATAAAATTGTATATTTTCACGGTTATTATTGACATAAACGTGAAAAAGGAGTTTGGAAAATCGGAGTATAACATCCATCTCCATTCAATCCGTGGAGTTTCTTTTTCTAGAAAAATACGCTACAATGCTCGCGTTATGAGTGTCTTAAAATTATATGCACACATGTAAAGCTTTGGTGTTAACCTGTATCGATTTTCGATTTCAGCAGGCGATTGAACAATATCTCAACGATGCTGGCTTAGCAGGAAATTTTGATCGCGTTGCTATTGCGGGCGCGGCAAAATCTATTGTCACGCCGGAGGAACCTCGGGATCGGGAATTTTTACTACAGCAAATTGAAATCGCTGCAAATTTGCATCACATTTCCGAAGTCGTAATCATGCAGCACGAGGATTGCGGAGCATACGGCGGATCGAGTAAATTTGATTCTCCGGCATCGGAACGCGAATATCATCGCGAAGTGATGAAGGATGCGAAGCAACGAATCCAAGAAAAATTTTCAACGCTTACGGTCACGTTTGCGTACGCAAACAATCCTGCGTCACCGCGCGTGGATACGATCACAGGATAAATCCATCATCCATGAAAAAATATTTCTTGGTTCTCCTATGTGCAGTCGTGATCGTATGGGGGATCGGGGTCCGATTTTATCATGTGGATGAAGAAAGTTTGTGGTCGGATGAAGCCTATACAGCGATTTTTTTGCGCGATGCGTCCTTTGTAGATCTTCTCACCGGCAATGCACAAGATCGCTTTCATCCGCCGCTCTATTATCTTCTGGTGGAAGGCTGGACATCGGTGTTTGGGGATTCAGAATGGGCATTGCGGCTTCCATCGGTGATCATCGGGATCTTTCTAATTCCTGCAGTCTTTTGGTTTGCATGTTCATTGACGCGGAATCGATCGATCGCATTATGTAGCGCTGCGCTCACCGCACTTTCGCCGTTGATGGTCGCATACAGTCAAGAAGCGCGAAATTATGGGTTATATATTCTTATTGTTGTACTCCACGCCACCGCAATATGGAATTTTTGGAATAGTCCAAGCAACCGCAAATTTTGGCTTGCTGTGGCAACCGGAGTCATTGGCGTTTACACACACTATGGATTCTGGGCAATATTAGCTGCGGAAGCCGTCTATGGAATTGTTCAGATGATGAGCCTTCACGCATGGAAAAGTCGGAATGCGTGGTTGCAACTGATCGGTCCCTATCTTTACATCGGCATGAGTTTTATTCCCTGGTTTTTGCGTTCAACATATCCGCGGCTCCTGCAACGCAACGAAGAATTTTGGGCTCCACCATTTGCATTCGTGGACTTCGGTCGATTGCTATCGGAAATTTTGTTCGTGCCATTTTTTTCTTTTATGTTGGTCTTGAAAATCGTCGGTATCTTGGCAGCATTCGGGATTGTCGGTTGGCTTGGATTCAGTAGAAAGTTCTCAAAGGATTTTGTATACCTTGGATTGTTAATTCTCATTCCTGTAACAATGTTTGCGCTATCCGGCGAATGGTTAAATCGCTATGTATTTTTTATTGCTCCGTTTTTGTATGTTCTCATCGCAAGAATCATCCATAATCTTGTCCGCGCGCCATGGGGCAATATCGCGCTATCGATTCTTCTACTATTGAGTGTGGTTGGTGCTGTTCCTGTTTACCAAACAGCGTTTTCCAGTTTACAAAAAGAAGATTGGCGCGGAACTGTGCAAACAGTACGCGGGTTTGATGATGGGAGCGGCAGAATTTATCTCAACAAACCGTTCGCGCGGTTTCCGTTTAGCTACTATTACAATGGGTCGTCAGATGTTCGGTCTCCACAAGTCGTAAACATAACGGAGTTGCCAAAGTATGTGAAGAGTATGAGGGATTTTCCGTGGGTTGCTGTTGTGTATAATCATCCCACCGACGTGGATGGGGTATTATTGAATGCGGCGAACCAAGTTTTTTCCAATCACGAAATATTTGCATTCAAAGATATTGAGCTGCATGTGTTTCAACATCCGAGGAATCCCTGACAGTATCTTCAGTTGCAGAAGTCGTGATACAAGCGTACGATGCATACAGATTCTTCACTTAAAAATTATGCCAAAACTTAAAACTCTCGAACAAACAGTAACGATTCCCGCGTCTCCGAAAGAAGTCTACGAAGCACTGATGCATTCGAAAATTCATGCGAAGGTGACAGATGCTAAAGCAACCATCAGTAGTAAGGTTGGGGGCAAAATTACAGCATACGATGGTTATATCACCGGTAAAAATAAAGAATTGATCTTGGGAAAACGCATTGTGCAAGAATGGCGCGCGTCGGATTGGCCGAAAGGCGCAACATCGACTGTCACGTTTTCTCTTTCCAAGGTTTCAGCGGGAACGCGCATTAAATTCACACACAAAAACATCCCATCCGAGTTCTTTTCCGATATCAAGCAAGGCTGGGAGGATTTTTATTGGAAGCCATTACAAGAATGGTTCTCGAAAAAAGCCTCGGTTGCAAAGGGACGTTAGGGTTTGCTTTTTTCATTAAACCGCAGGCACACAGAATTCATACAGTATCGTTTACCCGTTGCTGTGGGTCCATCATCGAATACATGTCCGAGGTGCGACTTGCAGTTTGCGCAAACCACTTCGGTGCGTTGCATTCCGTGGTTGGTGTCAGAGACAAACTCCACGCTTCCCGGAATGGCTTGATCGAAACTGGGCCAACCGGTTCCAGAGTCGAATTTGGTTTCGGACGAAAACAATTGATTACCACATGCGGCGCAGTGAAAGATGCCATTGCGTTTTTCGTGGAGCAGCTCACCCGAAAATGGTGCCTCTGTTCCTTGTTGTCGCATCACACGGTATTGTTCGGGCGTGAGTCGCTCTCGCAAGTCTTCTTCTGTTGGGGTTGTTAGATTAGACATGGGAAGATTGTTTTAAAAGAGTTGTAAATTGTTTTCGTACTTTTTCGAGTTTCGGAGAAATCACGACTTGGCAATACGGTTGCATGGGATTTCGTGCATAATAATTTTTATGGTCGTCTTCGGCTGGGAAAAATTGTTTCAACGGGACAACTTCTGTTACGATCGGTCGGCCTTTTTCGGTTGAGTTATTCAGATCGGTAATGAATTGCTGTGCTGTAGTTTTTTGATCTTCGCTCGTGTAAAAAATCGCAGAGCGATATTGTGTCCCTACGTCTGCGCCTTGTCGATTCCATGTGGTCGGATCATGGGTTGCAAAGAAGACTGTCAGTAAGGTCTTGTAGGGGATGACCTTGGGGTCATAGTAAATACGAATCACTTCCGCATGTCCACTTTTTCCAGCCGCAACTTCATGATACGTGGGGTTATCACTCTCCCCACCGGTGTATCCGGGCTCGACAGTAGTCACGCCCTTCAACATTTTGAAGATCGCCTCCGTGCACCAGAAGCACCCACCGCCGAAAACCGCAACAGAAGTATTTTTTATCATACGCGAATTGTAGGGAATTTTTTTGTCACACGCAAACGTGTGATATTATACTGTCATGATACGTATGGATGTTCGTCGGCTGGTCCATTCACGGTTGGCATTGTTTACGCTTCTTTATTTTGCAACATTTTTAGGCGTTGCAGCAGTGCAACGGAACATCGAATTTTTGTTTTACACCATCATAATGCTCATATTCCTTTTTTTCCTCGTGGTATTTGCTGAAACAATTCATTTAGAACCTTGGATCCTGACATTTACGTCGCTGTTTATTTGTTTGCATTTGGTGGCAGGGAACATCTGGATCGGTGAAATCAAGCTCTATGATCAATTTTTGCTGGGCAATGATTTTCGCATGGATAACTTGGTGCATTTGATTGGAGGTTTCTTGGCATCGGTTCTTGCGTATAATGTGCTGGAGCCATTGTTGGGCAAAAAACTCAAACGCCAACGTGCTGTGTTGTTAATTACCGTCACGTTTATTTCTCTAGGAATTGGATCGATCAATGAAATTATTGAACTGATTGGCGTTCTGTATTTTAATGCAGCTCCGGGCGTGGGGGATTATCTGAATAACGCCAAAGATCAGTTCTATAACTTTCTAGGTGCCGTACTTGCAACTCCGTTGATCGCTCACGACTTGCGAAACAAATTTTTCCAGCAAAAAATTTCCTCTAAAAGAATTTTGGGCAGCGATCATGAGTGAACTCCGAGCCCACACATTTGGATGATCGCTGCCGTTGGCAGTGTTGCAAGGAAACTTGGCGCCTTTCCTCACATAAGTCCTGGCCTGCCCGGCCTCATGGCATGCTGACATTTGACGCGCAGGGAGGAGGCCGCAACAGTCAGGAGCCACTACCATTTCGATCATAGCATTACGAGAAAAAACGTCAAGAATTCACGGTTCCGTTGTTGATTTTAACCATCTCTTTAGCCTAGAATACAGCTGTTAACTATTGAATTACGCATGTATGTCCATGGAAACCGCGA
>CAZOCX010000070.1:0-2368 GCA_964578475.1 uncultured Gammaproteobacteria bacterium
AGAGTACAGCGGGTGGCACGGCGAGGCTATTTCGGGTGAGGATCCCGACGTTACGTCGGGAGACGAACACGAAATAGACCGAGCCGGGACAGGCCCCGCCGGAGTCGGCAAAAGTACGTTTTCCGTGTGCTATAATTCAGGCATGTCAAAAATTGCAGGAGGAAATCGGCTATTGAACCCGCAAACCATCTTGCGTGAGGCTGGTGTAGGATTAGGAGATGTGGTGGGAGATTTAGGCGTGGGAACTGCAGCGTATTTTACGCTCCAAGTAGCAGATATGGTCGGTGACAAAGGCCGTGTGTATGCAGTGGATATTCAAAAGTCGGTGTTACAAAATGTTGAGCATTATGCAAAACAACATCGTTTTTTGAATATCACTCCGTTGTGGGCAAACCTCGAGGTACCGCGGTCTACGCAGATCCCCGATCATGAACTCGACTTCGCATTGGTGGTGAATGTGTTGTTTCAGACTCCGCGCCCTGAAGCAATTTTGAAAGAAGCAGTACGCATGACTAAGCATGGGGGGAAAATTCTTGTGGTTGATTGGACCGATGTGAATACACCGTTCGGCCCAGGTCCGGGAGATCGGTTAGAACGCGTACGCGTGGAACAGACCCTCAACAGCTTAGGAGTGAAGTTGGAACGCGTCGTGGATGCAGGAAAGTATCATTACGGATTATTGTTCCAGGCATCGTAACGTAGAAAAAGTGTGGGCGGCCAAATGAAGAATCCTTAGTATGTCAACACATCGCAAACAACTGGGAAATTTCGGCGAACGCCTTGCCAAAGAATTTTTGTGTCGGAAGGGATATACCTTCATCGCAGCAGGAATGCGTTCGCGGTTCGGTGAAATTGATCTACTCATGAAAGACCGCGACCTCATCGTGATTGTGGAGGTAAAACTTTCCACGTCCGAGCAGTTTGGACGTCCCGAAGAACGCGTGACATGGAAAAAGCGTCAAAAGCTGTTGCGCACGTGGTGGAGCGTGCGGGAACGTGTTGTAAAAGCATCCAGATATCGTATCGATGTTGTAAGTATTCTCATTAATTCGGAGGCAAAAACCGCACGTGTGCGTCATTTTCAAAATATCGAAACTTGACCCAAGGACTGAAGGTTCCTTATGATACAAACGCCCCTAGGGAGGGAAGGGAGAGATTATTAACGCATGAGCCATGATTGCGAATCCAACTCGCCGGCTCGCAACTCGCCTAGGACGCATTCTATCGATCGCTGTTTTTGCGTTATCGATAGGATTGTTTGCTTCTCCGCAGGTGGTTGTCGCGGCAACAGGGCCAAAAGCCCCGGACGCCCCGACCGTAACCAACCCGCAATGGGGTGAATTCGTAGGTGAAACGAAGCCGTTGTTTACCGGAGTGACACCGCATGGGACGCTCGTAGAGATCCATGTGGATGGTCAATTCCATGGATTAGCGCGCGTGGCAGATGGTGGCACAGCGTCGGACACGTTTGCGGGACGTCCGTCGTTGCAGTTAACCCCCGGCCTTCACACGGCAGTGTTCCGTGCGAAAGATCCGGATACGGGGTTACGGAGTTCGGCAACCAAGCCGATCACGTTTAAGGTAGAACCGCAGGTTGCTCCCGCCTTAGTGAAGACTGTGGTCGATTCACGTACCACAGCGGAGCATCCGTATGTTGTAGGATTTTCTACCAACAACACACGGGTAGAAATCTACGTGGATGGCAGATACGATGGATTTGTGAATGTCGGGACACACCCGTCGAACACAGTTCATTTTGCGTATCGCATCGCTGGAGAGCTGGATGCGAAACAACATCGCATCACGGCTGTCGCGACCAGTCGCGATGGTCGTAAAAGCCCACAAAGCACAGCTCTGACATACACGCTTGTACGCGAAACCCGTACAATCGACTCGCCAACAACGGAGACAGAATCTACGGATTCTGATACTTCGGAGACAACCGACGAACCGGAAACGAACACAGATGTTTCGGTCCTGGGGGAACAGGACGATAAGCCTGTGGGTGTAACCGAAGAGACGGATGTGAATGCGAATGTCGATGTCACAGAAGACACCACGGATGAAGATGCATCAGTGACTGTCGAGAATAACGACCAAGATCAAGAAGGCGAGGAGTCTGATGATGGGACAAACAACACAGCCCTCGTCACATGGATCATTGTGATCGTTGTTCTGGTTATTATTCTGGCGCTCCGTTTGCGCAGCGGTGCGTCCGAGGAAAGAGATGGTACAGCATTGGGTTCTTCCGAAGGAAAGGATTCCTCGGGAAATCCCCCGGATAACAAAAACAAAGGCGACAAATCACCGCCTCCACCTCCACCAAGCACTAGTTACTAATGGAATTCAGTAGAAACAAACCAAAACC
>CAZOCX010000070.1:2468-4479 GCA_964578475.1 uncultured Gammaproteobacteria bacterium
TATGACCGTCAAGGGGATGAAAGTTGTGGTAATCTGTTATTGATGGGCATTCGCGTATATCGAACAACAATTCAACAATTTCATCACGTATTGTTTCAGTGGTATCGTAAATCCGGACGGCACACATTGCCTTGGCGGAATACCACCAACCCGTATCATATTTTTGTATCGGAAATCATGTTGCAGCAGACGCAAGTGGATACGGTCATCGCGAAATATCGTGCATTTTTGAAACGGTTTCCATCTTGGAACGCTCTTGCACGCGCAGGATCCAAAGATGTGTTAATTGCCTGGAAGGGCTTGGGGTATAATCGTCGTGCATTGAATTTGTGGAAATCCGCGCAAATGATTGTAACGCGATTCCATGGCAAACTGCCGGATGATCCTGGAAAGTTACGTGAACTCCCAGGAGTCGGGCCGTACATGGCAGAATCCTTGCGCGCATTTGTGTATCGTAAAGATACATCGGCGCTGGATACGAATATTCGACGCGTGGTGCATCGGGTAATGGCAGGCCCGGAGATTCCGGAGCCCACGCTTTCGGCAACCGAGTTGGTTACCCTGTCCCAACGCATTGTACCGCATGATCGGGGGTACGAATGGAATTCTGCATTGATGGATTTAGGATCGCAGATCTGCAAGATGCGGCCGCTTTGCGAACAGTGTCCGTTAAAAAACATGTGTCGCGCATATCCAGAAATCTTACATCGAAAGCGTGTGCGTAAAATGACTGTTGAACCACATCCGAAATCTACACCCTCGGTCCCCAATCGCATTTACCGCGGACGCATTGTGGAGTTATTGCGAACACGCGAATACATACGAATTCCGGATCTCGGTCCCTTGGTAAAACCCGACTTCTCGCCTAGCGATGACTCTGTCTGGCTAGAGAAAATATTAACTGGCCTAGCCCGCGACGGCCTGATTCAATTAAAGTCAGGCACTATTTCATTTTCTTAGCTAAGTTTAGATAAAACTTGATTTTTCCCTGTGCTCTTGGCACAGGGTCATTCATTCGCGGACGCATTCTTGGATCGGTTCAATACTTTGTTCGGGATTCAATCCCGTACACTATCGGACCCCGTTGATTTTCAGACCCGATGCTTGTATGGTGGGTTCAAGGTCGCAAGGCGCGGCTTTGTACATTGCAACTCGCAGCGTTCCTGTAGATCGCTGCATAGGAAAAGGTCAGAGCCATGACTGCGACAGTCACTCAAACCAGCAATTCCACGAAGAAGGCGCCGAAGCCTCTTCGTATCATCGGGATCGTTCTCATTCTTCTGGGGGTCGTGGCAGGAGCGAGCCTCATGCTTCACCTCTGGACTTGCCCGCCGCGAGAGACCATCACGGTTCTAATGGCGGAGGGGGCAGAGGTCCATCCGAGGTCGGAATTCATCATCGGAAACTCGTTTCCGCGATTCCCCATATCGGTTCCGGACCTGGTGGAACGCGACCGTAGGAGTTCATACACGGCAGTGGTGGATTTTGAAAAACAGGTAGATGGCAATTCCTTCGCCGTCCGATATCTCCTCCCGCGAGGAGATGGGATCTTCTATACCGCACAAGAAACCATCGCAAAGCCGGATTCGTGGGGCTTGTGGTTCTCCATCGACTTCGTGGAGTACGTCAGCGGAAATACGTTCTATCTCCATCCGCATCGGCGTCCTTTCCTCATTGGTTTTGCGATAGGGATTAATCTAGTTCTAGTGTTGGTAGGGGGCATCATTGGCTGGGTGGGGTCTGATCCTGGCGACGACTACTGATACACAACGCGCTTGCAGAGATGCGACCTTCGAAGATTCACAGGGGGCGGCTCGGGTCCGGATGTACGGATCTCGGCCGCCCTGTTTATTTACAGTTATGCAGCAATTTGACAATCCCCTTCTACTTCCTGTATCGTTATCGTAAACTCGTACTACATACGAGTTATTTTTATTGATTATCATCAACATATGGCATCCGAGATTCAAAAAGCCATTAAACAAATCTGCGACGAGAAACATATCTCCGA
>CAZOCX010000071.1:0-4403 GCA_964578475.1 uncultured Gammaproteobacteria bacterium
AGCGCAGAATCGGTATAGTGATCCTGGGTTTTGCGTAGCGGCCAGCAAAACTTATTTTATCCATAAGATCACGGTTATGAACAAAGTTGTTCACTTTGAGATTCCGTTCGATAACGCCGCGCGTGCAGAAACGTTTATAAAAACGCCTTTGGATGGCAAATCATGGCCATGCCGATGCCAGAGGGTGGAAATTATTATATGGCCACAACCGTTCCAGTGGACGAAAACCAAATGCCGAGAGAAGCAGGCGCGATCAATGGTGGATTAACACCGCGCGACGCAACATTACAGAGTCCGGTGCTCGTTGTAAACGTTCCAGAAATCAATGCAGCGTTAGAAACCGTGAAAAATGCTGGCGGTGAAGTTGTTTGCCGACAGTTCCGGTGATGGAGATGGGGCTCTATGCACGCGTTAAAGACACCGAAGGTAACATCATCGGCGTCTGGCAAGATGTGAAGCGATAACTCCATCCAAGTTTATTTGAAGGGAGTTGGCGATTTATGCAATATTGGAAGAAAACATCCATGGATATGCAGGAGCGGGCGGTGGATGCAAAACGCGGGGCGTATTATGCCGAGGAGAAAGAGCGGACATTGACGTTTTTGCGGAAGTATTTGGAGGATCGTTGCAAGCCGACCACGATGATGGATGTGTGCTGCGGCACGGGCCGGGTGACAGCAGATCTTGCGCAGCTTCCGTATGTAATAAATGTGTTTGCGATCGATATCAATGCACAGTCGTTGGATTGTCTCTCGGAGCGACTGTCCGATCGCAGGATTGCACAGCGGGTTCAAGTGTTGCAAGCAGATGTGATGCGTTCCGAGAATCCATTGCCCGATGCAGATATTGCCGTGATGCTGGAAAGCTTAATTCATCTACCGGATATTGATCGCGTGTTGCATCATGTGTACGAACGACTTTCAGATCACGGGCTTCTCGTTGCAAATATCATGCCGCGAGAACGCATTTGGACATGGCGCAAACGCATTTATGGAATTTCCGCTCCTGTTGTGCATGGCGTTGATCTTTCGGCAAAATGGTTAGCGCGATTTTCATTCCTGCATCCGATTCTAGATCGCATGGGATTGTTGCGTAGTCAAAAATATTCCAAAGCAGCAGTTCAAGAAAAACTGACTCGAGCAGGCTTTAAGATTTTAACAGATGCTGACACCGACGTTTCTTATTGGTTCGTTGCACAGAAACAATAGCATTTACTCGCGGATTCTTTTCGCGAGAGCTGCGAGCTGTTCATCGTCCGCGCGTTTGTGTCAAGAGGGACCGTCCCACCCGAGGGACGGTCCCTTGGGGATAACAGTATGTCAAACATTACACTCCGTGGTCTGCGTCCGAATGCGGAGAAGAAAGCCCTGAATCCCGGCCCGAACCCTTCCATAACCCCAACGCAGCGCACCCCATGCTCACTGACGCAATCACGATCACCAGGCTTGTCGAGTATCGTGTCAGCAGTAATCCTGACAGCGCCTCTCCCAAACTTCCGCTTAAGGATTCACCAAGACTAAACGTCGAAAGAAAGGATGCTCGATGTGGGGATGGCAAGAATCGGTTCAAGTAGGAAAACAAGATCGGACCATGCCCGCCCTGAATTCCATCGATCAGCACAAACATGAGAATCCCAACAAACAATTGTGCTGAAAACACAAACACTAGTAACAACAGGGCGTGAAGGAGCAATACAATATAAATCACTCCCTCTACTCCCATCGTGCGCACCAAGCGTTCAATAAGCAACGATCCAAGGATGTATGCGACCGCAGCGAGAGATGACACAACCCCCAGAAGATTTGGCGAAAGGTGAAGTTGGGTCAACACCAACGGCCATGTCACTCCATAGATTGCTGTTGCAAATGCGATCAGGAGACCAACTCCAAACAATTGTCGCATCCGTGCGTGCTGTTTTGCAATTTGAAAAAATCCGGACGCGTGCAGTCGCAGAGAGTCCATCACACGACGGGATGGCGTTTGTTGTTGGTGCTTGGACTGCGGAAAACAATAGGTGATGATAAGCAACAACAAAACAAAACCTGCACCTTGTCCAAGCCAGATTGCTCGCATGTCCCAAAATGCCAATGCGCTGCCTAGCACGCCTCCCAAAATTGTCCCTACCGTCGACGCAATACTGATCCGACTAAACAAATAATTGCGCCGACGTTCATCTTCTGCGAGGTCGAGTGCATCAATCACCAGCGCCTCAAACGCCCCGCTGTGGAACGCGAACCCGGCTCCCATACAAACAGCGCCGAGGATCAAAAAGGTCGTATTGGATGTACCATAGTATACCAGTGCCCCGAGGCCACCGAGAAGGTAGCTAACCTGCACGGAGCATTTGCGGCCGTAAAGATCCGCAAAGATGCCAGTGGGAATCTCGAGGATCGATGCCGTAAGATGCTTGACCGCCAAGAATAACCCCACCGAAGCGATCGAAAGTCCCAACGAAAGTCCATACACCACAAAAAATGGAGCGATCAGACTAAATGTGATTCCGCTCAAGAGTCCGATCAGTAAGACAATCGATCTGATGCTTTGGAACGTTCATGGTGAAAAGTGGTGGCAGGCGCGACATGGATCGCCCACCACCGTGATCTTGACGCGAGATTTCGCTAGACGCTCTTCTTGTCGTCCTTGTCCGTATCCGCGTCCGTCTTGGTCACGGAGCCGCAGCTCGACCCGGCGTAGCACCCAATCCTCTTGCCCTGGCAAGCAGCAGATGCGCTGTCGTCGGTTGCCGCGACCTCCTCGACCTTCGGGGTTTCCCAACCCATACTGTCTCCAACGTTGGGGTCATGGGACGGGGGCTCGAAGAAAGGTCTCCTCTCTCGCCCGCTGGATTGCGCAGGCATATGTCGACTTCTGGTTCGGATCGTTATGCTCTAGGTATCCCCATGCCGGACACCGCGAACAACGTTCGACCGGACAGAATCGGCACGGATTCGTTTCTGCCATGCGCAAGGAAGAGGTTCTCTGATGCAGCGCGTCCCACAACAAAGAAAAATGATTCTCTCGCAGAGGGATGCGGGGTTCCCGCATCAACACACACGGAAGAAGATAGCCGTCTGAACTAATCGTAAACGAAGTTGTACCCGCTCTGCAAGGGAACAGCAACTCCGAACGGCTCTGGGGTGCGACGCGGCGCGTGGCATCTCGATAGATCCGCTGCCAGCGTCTCTGGAAGGGCTCCAGTCTGTCCAGCTCCATCGCGTCATCGACCGACACGCGAACGGCCGAAGCATCAGATGAGTGTTGGAAACTGGCGTTGACCATGGTGTCGCAGCGGTAGTCTCTTGCGCCAAGCTTGAGCGCCAGTGCCCGCGTCGCAGCGACATCATGCAAGTTCTGCTGCATCACAACGGTCTTCAGGTGGATCAGTACGCCGAGCTCGCGCAACGTTGCTACACCGCGCAAGAACCGATTGAACGATCCCGGAACTCCAGAAACCGTTTCGAACACTTCTTGAGTCGAACCGTGAAGCGTGGCTTCCACCAGAAAGGGCGGATACTCCCGTAGCACGTGTTCGATATCACGCGTCATGAGCGTGAGACTCGTGAACACTGTCACGATCATGCCGAGACTCCGTGCGTGGCGGTAAATCTCGCAGAAATCCGTGCGCAAGAACGGCTCACCACCAGTGATGAGCAACCAGAGACATCCGGCACCGGCCAGTTCGTCGAGGATCCGTTTCCACTCGTTCGTGGTCGGTTCCCTTGAACGCGCTGAGGGCTGATTCTCGAGGTAGCAATGAATGCATCGCAGGTGACAACGCTGTGTCAGCTCAATGCAGCCGGAGACCGGAACCGCGTCCGCAACTGCCTTCTCGTGAAGCCGCTCGGTGAACGCATGGTGACTTCTGACGTCTGCTCCACCACGCATCTCGACTCCACCGTGGTCCTCCGCGACATCCGTCGATCCAACAGTAACGAACCTCCGCGACTGAAACTCCTTGAGGATTATCGCGACATCTCTCCCCAGCTGTTCCAACGGCGCGGTCGGAAATGCCATCTTTGCCTGATCCACGATATTGGAGGTGAAGGCGCCGATTGCTGGGATGCGATCCCAGACGAATTCTGCGCTAGCGTTGAGAACGAGAATACGGTTTGTACGGACCGCGACGAGAAGCGTCTCTCCTGCGATCCTTCGCTTCATGATCTCGGATGCCCGAAACCAAGTCTGCCCGTGCATGATTCTATCCTTTCAACGTTCGGACATGAATCCCAGCTTGAATTATCATTCACCAACATGGCCATGTCAATGCGTGGGGGTAATCTAAAAGGGCATGTCCCTGTGGACGAAAAGAGACAGGCCCCCCGCGAACTGACGAAAAGAAGGAGGATTTCTAGCTTGCAAAAGGCCAATGGTGGCTGTAATCTGAACAGCGTATGACAATCGAT
>CAZOCX010000072.1:0-4396 GCA_964578475.1 uncultured Gammaproteobacteria bacterium
CGCTATTGGCTGCCGAATGTTTTAAAAGGAAATTTCGTTACTGCCACCTTTACCTTTGGCCCGAATGACCAGGTTACAAAGCAAACCATCGGGAGCAGACCTCGTACCGGGTTGAACCCTGTACAGGGTTCAACCCGGTAATTGCTTAGCAAAAAAGCGGTTTGACCATAGGAAGGGTCTGACCGTTGAATTGGAAGACCCACCCAAGGCGGGTTACCTCATTAAATTCACTAAGGTAGGTAAAAATTGACAGGAACGCCGATTTATCGTATTTTATTATAATGATTACAAATCCCCCGACAGAAAAAACCGTTGAGCAAGCAGGTGAGCAACCCCAGTTCACAATTACGATTCCAGACACGATCGTGATTAAAGATTTTGCTGCAAAGTTAAATAAACCCGTCACATCCGTGGTTGCAGAATTGATGCGCAACGGCATTATGCTCTCGATGAATGAGAAGATTGATTTTGACACTGCTGCGATTTTAGCGGAAGATTTTGGATTTAACGTCGAACGTGGCGGCAAAGTCGAAGAAATCTACGACCCCACCGTGGATTTAGAGAAGTTGCGAGAGCTCTTAAAGCAAGATCAACAAGGTACGGAAAGCCGTCCACCGGTTGTCGTCGTCATGGGGCATGTGGATCATGGGAAAACCACACTTCTTGATGCGATTCGAAAAACCGAAGTTGCAAAGTCTGAAGCTGGTGGAATTACCCAGGCTATTGGCGCGTATCAAGTGACAGTCAAGGATCGCAAGGTGACGTTCATTGATACGCCGGGTCATGAAGCGTTCTCTGCGATGCGAAGTCGCGGAGCCAATGTTGCGGATGTTGCGATTCTCGTGGTTGCGGCAGATGATGGATTAAAACTTCAGACCCATGAAGCACTGGAAATGATTCAAAAAGTCGGATTGCCCTTCATTGTTGCCATCAATAAAGTTGACAAGCCTGACGCCAATATGCAAAAGGTAAAAACCGAACTCACGGAAATTGGATTAGTCCCCGAAGAATATGGCGGGAAAACTGTTGTCGCAGAAATTTCGGCTAAACTTCAAACCGGTATTGAGGCATTGTTAGACATGGTGTTACTCGTGTCGGATTTGAATCCCGAAAAACTTCGGACTGTGACCGAAAAGCCCGCGATCGGAACGATTATCGAATCGCATATTGATAAAGGTGCAGGTGCGGTTGCGACCGTATTGATTCAGTCCGGAACACTCCGCATCGGAGATCTGGTGACAGCAGGAATCGTGCACGGAAAAATTCGTTCCATGAAAGACTGGAAAGGTGAAGGGCAGACCACGGCAGATCCTTCGGCGCCGGTTCAGATTCTAGGATTAAAAGAAGCACCGGTCGTGGGAGATGTCTTGCAAGTTCAAACAGATCACAAAACATTGCGCGAACGTGTGAAAGAACATGCATTGCGCAAACGACCGACAGCAGTAAATCTGTTGAATGTGGCAAAGCCAGAAAAGAGTGCAGAGGACGAAGAGGAGGAAGAGAAACCCGAGATGCATTCCGTAAAACTCATTTTGAAAACCGATACACTGGGATCGCAAGAAGCGATTGTTGCGGCGTTACAAAAACTGCAACATCCCGAGGTGCGTTGGCAGTTAGTGAAAAAGGGATTAGGAAATATTAATGAGACGGATGTGCTCGAAGCTGTGGATCATGAAGCAGTAGTGTATGGATTTAATGTGAAAGCGATTCCCGGTGCCATGCAAGCAGCCAAAGAAAAAACTGTCACCATTGAAACATACGAAGTTATTTATCATTTGATCAATTCTGTCACACAGCGTCTGGAAGATTTGTTAGAACCAGAAGTGATTCAAGAAGATTTGGGAACGCTGCAGGTTTTAGCGATTTTCACGCGTGGAAAAGCGCGCATGATTGTGGGAGGTCGTGTGATTCGTGGCAAAGTAACGCCGCGTGCAAGTTTGCGCATCATGCGAAAGGGAATAGAAGTAGGTACAGCCACAATCGAGCAGTTGCAAGCGAATAAAAAAGATGTTCCGGAAGTGTTGAATGGTCATGAGTGTGGCATGAAAGTTAAGACCACGATTCCGCTTGAAGTCGGCGATCAGCTGGAAGCATTTATCCATGATGTGCGCAAGCGAAAGTTAACCGATCGGACGTTTCAACAAACGGCCTCCACCTAACCTTGCTTTTATGTCGGTTCGTACGGAACAAGTCGGAGCTGTGATCCAGAGATCCCTTTCCGAAATTTTGCATCGAGAAGTGGAATTTCCAGAGGGGGTGTTGGTGTCGATCTTAGGTGTGAAAGTCTCTCGAGATTTGCATTACGCCAAAAGCGTGATTTCGATTTTACCGAAAACCGCAGAGTCTGAAGTGTTGGGAATTCTTCGGGAGCGTTTAGGCGTGATTCGGAAAGAACTCGGCACATATTTGACGACCAAGTTTACGCCCAAGCTCACGTTCGAATTGGATCATTCGCAAGAGCGCGCACATCACATGAATGATCTTTTAGATCACTTAGAAAATTCTTCAACATCGTAACATGTATCCGGAAGCTAATGCATTGAAACAGCTATTCGATCGATCGCATACCATTGTGGTCGTGTCGCATCGTTCTCCAGACGGTGATACATTAGGAGCAAATCTTGCGCTATCCATGATGTTGGAAGTTACAGGTCACGACGTCATTTCGTATTGTCAGGATCCGCCGGGGCCGTCGTTGTTGTTTTTGCCAGGGATCCAACGGATCACCACGGATCGTACGGTTTTTTCTACCAAACCGATTGATTTAGTCATTGGTGTAGATGCCGGAGACCTCGATCGGTTAGGATTGCGCGATATTACCGCACAGTGGAGCAATCCTCGGCCATTGGTATTTGCGGATATTGATCATCACGCGATCAATGATCAATTTGGCGTTGTGAATATTGTAGATGAACACGCTGCCTCGACGACCCATATTCTTTATCAACTCTTTCGGGCATGGAACGTTCGCATCACTCCCGATATTGCAACAGCGTTGCTGTGTGGCATTTTGACGGATACGGGAAGTTTTTCTAATCTCGCGACAACAGCAGAAGCCATGAAATCCGCATCCGAGTTGATGGGGTATGGTGGCCGAATGAAGCAAGTGGTGACACACACCCTACAGCAACGCAGCGTGAAATCGCTCAAACTCTGGGGGCGCGCGTTTTCACGATTAAAACTGGATCCGAAAACCGGATGGGTGACTACCGCAATCACCTACGATGATCTCCAGGAATATGGAGCAAGCGACGAGGATGTGTCAGGGTTTACGAATTTTTTGATTTCACTCGATACGGCGCAAGCATTGGCGGTGTATGTCGAGCAAGAGCAAGGCATCATCCGTGCATCGTTGCGGAGCAAGCGCGAAGACGTGGATGTTGCAAAAATTGCCTTGCAATACGGGGGCGGTGGTCACAAAAAAGCCGCAGGGTTTACGTGTCAGGGAGCTGTTACGGAGTCGCCTTCGGGATGGGTATTTAAACCTGCACAGGCACACGTGGTATAATAATGACCATGGAACCCCAAGCAGAGGCGCGAAAGCATCCATGGACATTTTTAATCACGGCGGTTGTAATGTGGATTGTGTTTGATCTGTTGGTATCGTACCGTTTGGATTTTGCATTATTTAAAACGGTCTGGTGGTTTTCCGCGATCTTTTATGTGTTTTATCCGTTGTTGTATTTGTACCTCTACTATTACCGACTCTGGGATGTAAGCCGCGCGTTTGTGCTGATGGCTGTGCTCATGATGGTGGTTGAGGGATTTTTGATCGGGAGTTATCAACTCTATTCGTTTCCGGAATTGTTTTTGTATATTCCGTTGGGTTTGTGCGCGTATGCCCTCGTGATTATTGTGCCTCTCTGGATCGCTGAACGGCAGTTACGCTATCATTGGGGAGCGGTTCTGTTGTGTTTGATTGGGGCAGGACTTCTCGCCTTATTCCCAAATATTACGTTTTAATCTGTGAAATTTCTTCTCGCAAGTCTCGCATGGATCTTGGTCCTTTCCGGGTTAGCAGGATCGATTCTTCCGTTACTTCCCGGGATTCCCTTGATTTGGCTGGGGATTTTGATTGTAGGCTGGGCAAGTGGATTCACAGCACTATCAGGAACCACGATTATTGTTTTAGGAATTGTCACGCTCTTTGCACAAAGCCTTTCGTATATTTCGGGGGTCTTAGGTGCTAAAACCTTTGGCGCAACAACCATGGGAACGGTCGGGTCCTTTGTCGGAATGATCATGGGGTTATTATTCCTCGGAGGAATCGGAGTCATCATTGGTCCATTTGTGGGAGCGATTTTTGGGGAATTATTGGCCGGACGGTCCGAGCAAAAAGCATTACGCGCAAGTTTTGGAACACTCATTGGATTTTTTGGCGGGACATTTATCCAAG
>CAZOCX010000073.1:0-4352 GCA_964578475.1 uncultured Gammaproteobacteria bacterium
AGCCCCAGTTTTTACAAGATCCGACCTGGGATAGACGAGGTCGGATCTGGGGATCTAAAAACTGGGGCTGGGAGAACGAGATGCGATTCATCATAATGGATCGACGTCTTCCCTTTCGGGGGAAGGAGACGGAAACGAGATTACATAGATAGGCCTCCGCGGACTGGAAGGAAGAAAGAGAGAAAAGAAAGGAAAGGAAAGGAAGATTTATGATCATCACCATCACCGGAGATCCGGGATCAGGAAAAACCACGTTAGCAAAGAAACTCGCGGCCGCATTAGGGCTAAAATATTACTATATGGGTGATCTGCTCCGTGCAAAAGCGCGCGAACGTGGAATTACCCTTCGAGCGTATCTTCAATTAGGGGAAACCGACCCACGAATTGATGGAGAGGTAGATGAGTATCAAAAAAAACTGGGTGAAACAGAAGACAATTTCGTTATTCAGGGTCGGACAAGCCACTATCTTATCCCGCACGCCATTCATGTATTCTTGAGCGTAGAGTTACATGAGGCCGCTCGAAGGATTTTTAGCGAACTACAGCAAGAAAATACGCGAAATGAAGGAGCGTTTTCCTCCGAAGAGGAAGTCTATCAAGATCTGGTGAAGCGCCGATCAAGTGATATTGTACGCTACAAAAAGTATTTTCCAGGGCATGATATGTTCGATCCAAAGCACTTTGATTTGTGGCTTGATACCACGGATTTGTCGATTGAAGGGGTTTTTGCGGCAGTGATGGAGTTTGTTCGTAAAAAAACAACATCTGGAACGCAACTGGGATAAGGTGTGGATAACTTTTTCGAATTGGGAGGTCAACAACGGTTGTTACAAACATATCTTTTTCATCTTTCAGGTGTCAAGAGAAAGATTTTTTGCTAAGCATAGGAAAGAATACCATTCCTGTTTTGACAGCAAATTCCAGACATGCTATACTAACAATAGTTTGGTTTAGCTTGTTGACATCTCTCAATTTGAAGGAAGGAGTCGGCGGGTCTGAAATACGTCTTTGAGACCGGTCTAGTCCTACTTTCTCTTAAGGAGGGGAGTAAACAAAAACAAAAATAAAGAAGAAAAGAACCTTCAAAAAGCTCTTTCACGGCCAGCATCCTCGTTCACGAGTTGAGGCTGACCAGATGAAAGTGGGGCAGATGCTTTAGTCCTTCTTCCCCGAAGGAACAAAGCGCTTACGTTTTACGGCACGTTTTCGTCAGGGCTTAAAGGACATACCCTCAAACTCAGACGAAACCAACGTAAAACTTCATGAGCGCCAGCCGCGTCTATTATTTTTTTATATCGGGCGCCGTGTTGGCGCTCTGATTTGTATTTGGAGAATATTCACGTTAGACTTAGTTGAGCTCATCTCAAAAATAATCTTCCGGCCATTTTGGCGCCGTTTGGCCTGCAACTGCTTCAGAACTCGTCGAAATACCTCGGTATTCCTCCTCGTTCTTCAGCAGTTTCGGCACAAACGGCATCCGAAATGCCGATAAAGCTATTTTTGAGATGAGCTCTTGGAAGATTCATTGAAAGAAATACGACAATGGAATTTGATTCTGCATTTTTGCAATCTCAAGAGAAACGACTGCGTGAAAAACAAGCGCAGTTACAATCGGATTTAGCAGCGATTTCCGATCGAGATCGCGGTCATCATGGGCATGGAGGTTTCGTACCGAAATATCCCGAGATGGGATCGGACAATGAAGAAAATGCTGCGGAAGTTGCTGCATATGAAAGTACGATTTCTGCGGAGTCGGTGTTGGAAAAAAATTTGGAACTGGTGGATGAGGCACTGAAGCGTATTCCAGCGGGAACGTACGGCAACTGCGTTCAGTGTCGAGTTCCGATTGAGGCCGCACGGTTAGAAGCACTTCCAGAAGCTTCGATGTGTCGTATGTGTGCGAGTCCTGTATCCGGTGTGCATCGAGCATGAGTTTCACGAAGCGCGTCGAGTCGTTTATATGTGCCGCATGCGGGGAGAATGTTTCCGGCGATGGGTTTACCAACCACTGTCCGGTGTGTTTGGTTTCAAAACACGTAGATCGTGACCCCGGGGACCGGAAATCGTTTTGTGGGGGATTGATGCGTGTTGTCGAATTTGAACAACAGCATGGAGAGTTACGCGTAGTGCATCAGTGCGGACGATGCGGTGTACGCAAACCCAACCGCATCCATGCAAATGATGATCCAGAAACGATCCGAACTCTCATGCAGGAGTTGTCCACGGGTGCCCGCCTTGAGTAATTCTTTTTCCTTCTCCCACCCCAGTTTTTTGTCTCTTCTCGGTTTCTGAGTCCTGCCCATCTTTTTGTTTTCGTCTTCTTTCTTTTGAATCCCCAGCGGGGTCTGTACCTCTCTCTCCAGTCCGCAGGGCCTGCCCCGGGTCGGCCATTTTGTCCTCCTCCCTAATAAACGGTCGTCGGAGCAAAATAGCCTCCCCGTGTCACCCGCGGACTGAATCTGAAATACTAAGTACAGCGGGTGGCACGGCGAGGCTATTTCGGGTGAGGATCCCGACGTAATGTCGGGAGACGAACACGAAATAGACCGAGCCGGGACAGGACCCGCTGGGTGGCATAGAAAAATAAGCGCAGGCCCCGTGGACTGGGATAAAAAGAAAGAAAAAGGAAGACCTGTTGACGAATGTGGAGGCGGTTTGGTATTGTAATAATAAGAACAAGAATAAAAAAGATGGGCGGCCAGAATCCGCTTTATTTTGTATGGCGTCCATCATTCATAGTGCCGCTCCGTATGGATTTCATACTTCGCGTGTTGAAGTCGAGGTCGATGTCGCGCAAGGGATGCCGCAGTTTACGATCGGAGGATTAGGGGATACCGCGATCCATGAATCCAAGGAACGAATACGATCCGCAATCAAAAATAGTGGATATAAATTTCCCGACGGACGCGTGACAGTAAATCTTGCACCTGCTTCATCGCGCAAAGAAGGTGCTTCCTTGGATTGTGCGATTGCCCTGGGGATTTTAACAGAGATGGGAGTGATCAGTCCCGTTTCGTCCGACATTGTGGTACTGGGAGAACTCGCATTGAATGGTAGCGTGCGTCCGATTCAAGGCGCGATTCGCATTGCGCTAGATCTTGTAAAGCATCATCCCGGCACATTAATCATTCCGGAATCCAATTTTTTGGAGGTTCGTGTAGTCGAAGGGTTGACCTATATTCCGGTTCGAACCCTTGGCGATATTCTCTCCGCACTCCAACCGGACTCCAAGATCGAACGCGTGATGGGCTCACGTGCGTTTTTAGCATCCGCGCCCTCGCAAAGTACCATCTCTGTGCGATTGGAAGACATTGCTGGTCATGAGCAGGCAAAGCGCGCACTCATGATTGCTGCAGCTGGGAATCATCACCTTCTTCTTTATGGACCACCCGGAGCTGGAAAAAGTATTCTTGCGCAAGCGCTGCCATCGATCTTGCCAGAAATGACTGAAGAAGAAATCATGGAAACAACCGAGGTGTATAGTATTGCCGGAAAATTAGATCCCGCGTCCCCGCTAATGATTGAACGACCTTTTCGCGCACCGCATCATACGGCGACAACCGCAGCGATGATTGGCGGAGGCACGCCGCCAGGGCCGGGGGAAATTTCCCTTGCGCATCACGGAGTTCTTTTCTTGGATGAAGTGTTGGAATTCCCACGAAGTGTGATCGAAGCATTGCGCGAACCATTGGAATCGCATCGCATTACTATTAGTCGCAGTCAATCGAGCTCGACATTTCCTGCTGCGATCTTGTTTGTAGGTGCATTTAATCCGTGTCCGTGTGGATATGCCACAGATCCGGATCATGAATGTCTCTGCACGGCGTATCAGCGCCTCCAGTATCAGAAACGATTGTCTGGTCCGATTCGCGATCGATGTGATTTGTTTTTGCATGTCGAGCGTACGGACTTAAGTTCCGGACTCGATCAAGGGAAGACCAGCGCAGAAGCGCGAGAGCAATGTATTCAAGCACGAAAACGTCAGACTGAACGTTTTCGCGAATGTGCATTTCACTGGAACTCTGAAATACCGCATCGATTCCTGATTCAACATCTTTCGATGACAGATGCTGCGAGGAGCACTGCACAGACAGCAACGCGTCGGCTGCATTTGTCTCCACGTTCGTATCTCAAGCTCTTGCGTACTGCCCAAACCATTGCCGACCTCGAATGCGCTGAAACACTGACCGAAGATCACGTTCTTGAAGCATTACAATTCCGTATCATGAATCTGATGGGTTAATTGCATCGTGTTATAATGCATCATATGCTCATTTCGCAGACTGTGCGCGGGACCCTATGATGAATGTGGATAAAAAATTAGCCTTCGTCCACGCAGTTCTTGGGATTAT
>CAZOCX010000074.1:0-1996 GCA_964578475.1 uncultured Gammaproteobacteria bacterium
AAATCAAACTATGCCACAGCAACATTTTGGAAATGTGCATCTGTATACCGGTGATGGATTCGGAGCGCGTGAAGCAGCGCTTGGCGTTGCATTACGTGCGTTAGGCCACGGATACCGCGTGCAAATTATTCAGTTCTTGCAAGACAATCCCGAGAATGGCGAATCCAAATTACAACAGCAACTCTCGCCCCTTTCTGTTGTGACGTTCAGTCGTCCGGACGTTACCGTAGATCATCCGCGACCCGAGGATATGTTCTTGGCGGCCGAAGGGCTCAATTATGCGCGTCGTGTTCTGCAGTCTTCTGATCGACCTGATATTATGATTCTGGATAATCTCAACCCCGCGGTTTACCATGGTCATCTCGATCTTCAGGATGTGCTTGACTTTGTAGACAACACGCCGAATAATGTAGAGGTCCTGTTGACAGGCCATCCCTCCCACGATGCATTACTGCCGTTTTGTCAGGTAGTGACAGAGCATCGACGGATTAAACAGGTCGATGGATTAGGAAAAGGAATTGCACACTAAATAAGAACTATTTGAACGTCCAGCTCCTAACAAAAGCTGGGGGAGATCAGGGAAACCGGTTCAATTCCGGTGCTGTCGCGCAACTGTGAATTCATCCGCTGTAGGCGGTTGAAGAAGCCAGGCTACTGATCCGTTCTACTAAAGATTCATTTCGGCGCGGAACCGGAACGCTTCATCCTTTGTGTGTTGATAGCTTCGGACCGGCCCGAAGCTATGATTGTTTTACAAGCCCGTTACATCGTCGCCATTGGGATTTCTACCCTCGCCTTTCTTGCAGGGATGGGGGGAGTGTTTTCAAGGTCGAATATTTTGGCTGCATCTACGACAACGTTGAAGGAATCCGTGGTATCAGAAAACACAGCCCTGCAGAGCGCAAGAAGTGGCGAGAGCACTACAGTCGTGACACCGCGGCGCAACGAAAGACCTACAGAAATGCCCCCGCCAGGTATTGTAGTACAGGGAACTTCGGGTGAAGCAACTAGTCAATCCGTACGCGTGATCCCCCCACTCGAAGCCAACGTAAAAAAAGGAATGACTTCGGCACCAGAGCCCATTGGCAGTTCGGAGCTCCGGATTACTGGTCCTACCGGCGCTCAAATCTTTGTGATGGATGTGTTACCGGATGATACAGTGGAGACGGCCATGCGGCGCCTAGACGAAGAATTGCGAGATTTTTCGATTCAGTGGAGATCCTATGGCGAACTTGGATGGATGGTAGAAGGATTTAATGAAGTGAACAACAAAAGTGGTCGCTATTGGACCTATGCCATCAACGGTGTGTCAGCAAGTTTGGGCGTATCAAGTCAGAAGCTGCAGGCGAATATGAACATCGAATGGAAGTATGAATAGATTCATTTTTTTTATTACTGCTGTTGCGTTGTTGGTTCCGATCTTAACGCATTCGGAAAATGCCGAAACCGTCTTGGTCCGCGCAGAGGACTCTGAAGAAAATTTGGGTGTTTCGGATATTTCTATTTCTTCCGAGCCATGTACCATTCGAAGTCACGGGCAGAAACTCACCAAGACCTTTGATGCACACCGCGCGATTTGTGTGTTTGATACATTTGCAGATCTGAATAACATTCAGTACGAGGTTCAATTTTACGGAGAAACCGGAATTCTCAAGGGCATGCGAAAAGATGGTGTAGATTATACCGATGGAATATGGTTTGCCATCGACCATGATTTTTTTCCAGACAACTGTGATGCCTTATGGGGCGTAAGTATTACAACGTGCGATGTCAAAGCGGGACAGGAATTAGTGATCATTCATGACAACAGTAGTTTTTATCCGTTTTTGAGCATTACGCCACCAGTATCGTCCGTTGTAGGATCTCCCACAAAACTTGTGGTCGCAGATGCAGTTACCGAATCTCCGATTGAAGACAGTACGGTAAATTGCGCGAACCTTTCAGCACAAACAACCACGGAAGGAATCGCAATATTTACGTTTTCGACGCCTGCCAC
>CAZOCX010000074.1:2096-4212 GCA_964578475.1 uncultured Gammaproteobacteria bacterium
CAAGCGCACAACGAGGAGCAGCTTTTTTACGTAGACTTCAGACGTCCTCTGGTGATATCGGAACACCGACGACATCTCCATGGGCTGCAGTCGCATTCGCGTCTCTTGGTCGCGCACCCTATGACGTGCATGATGGGGGCACTACGTTAGATCAAGCTCTTTGGAATACTTCACCGCCGTCGTTAACTAGTTCGTTGGATGTGAGCCGTGTGATTTTGGGATTCTTAGCTTCGGGCCGTGATCCAAAAAACATCGATGAACATAATTATTGTTCAGATTTATTATCGTACTACAAGGGTGAACAATTTGGTGATTCAGCACTGTACAACGATGATTTTTTTGCGGTACTGGCTCTCGTTGGATGTGACGAGTCAAGACTTCAAGAGAAGGTCGCCCGGAAACTTCTTTCCACCCGAAAAACTAGCGGGGGATTTAGCATGGATACGTTGTCCGAGCCGAGCGTGGATATGACCGCGATCGCGATTCAAGTATTTGTTGTGTCAGGAGTTTCTGTGCCCGAAGAATCGCTCACGTATATTTTGTCGTACCAGCTTGAAGACGGAGGGTTTCCGTATGCCGAAGATCCGATTTCGAATGTTGCTTCGACCGCATGGGCGATTCAGGGACTGGTTGCTGCTGGAGTAAATCCCAATGCCGTAGTGAGTCCAGAAACAGGGAATACACCGTGGTCGTATTTGCTTGCCATGCAACAATCGAACGGAGGATTTCCATGGCAAGAAGATCAAGAACCCGACAGTCGCATGACAGCGTATGCCATTCCTGCATTGATGTCTCGGCCACTTCCTGTGCGTGGAAATTGGGGAGCGCTGCCAGAGTTGGATAATGGAGAAGAACAATCTGTAACCACTGTTTCTGCTTCTGATGTAGAGACGGCAACCGAAAAAACGGTTGTTGAAACGCAGGATAATCGTGCACCTGTCTCGGCAATCGACGAGATTCCATTATCGAACGGCGAAGTGGTATTAGGAATCACAGAAATTTCAGCACCGCAAACTCTACAGAAACCAACGACAAAGAGGGATATTCCCGATGTGCGTTATGCGTATGCGATTCTTGTGCTTGTTTCTCTTGAAAGTCTGGTCTACTATTCTCGAACGTTGAAAAAAGACTAACCCTTTTTCCTTCTGCGGGTCCTGTCCCGGCTCGGTCTATTTTGGATTCGCCTCCCGACGTAACGTCGGGATCCTCATCCAAAGTAGCCTCGCCGTACCACCCGCAGAAGGATCTGAGTTATTAAAAAAAGAGGTTGTTGACTGAAATCGCGTGTGGAGCAACTCGGCTCAACACGCACAACAGTTTGCAACTTTTATGCTCTGAAAAAGAGCAAGAGGAGGCATCATGGATCGTCGTATGTTCGTTCGCGGTGCTGTTCTTGGACTCGCAGTTTCTCTTTCGCCGACGCGCGTTGCGCGGTCCCTCGCGAAGGGACAGGTCGAATCTCTGCAGGGATTCGACCTCGACGTGGCCGCGGATGCGGTGGAGTTTGGCGATTGGCCGATGCAGGCGGTGTGGGATTCGCCCCAGGACCCGACCTTGCTGTGGTACCGCTTGAGGCGGATGGAAATGCTGTCCCAATTCGCGCGCGTCGCGAGCTGGAATCTTCTTCCGATCAGATCGGCCTGTCGCGCTGCATACGAGAACGCGGCGGCAACATTCGCCGGCTCGGAAGAGTTCGGCGAGATCATGGTTTCGGAGTATTTCGAAATCGCTGACCACATCCGCGCCATGCTCGCGCGCATGGGCCTGGAAGCTTACGGCTTCGTAGGTTCCGATCCGTTCTTTCTCCAGCATGTCGCCGTAACTTGTGTCGAGATCGACGCCTATCTGAAGGATCGTGAGGGCGTCACGAGTTTCTGGCACGCGAAGAAACGGTGGCATCAGGCCGACGGTGCGCGATTCTTCGTCCTCGCCGATACGGATCGGCAGGACGTGCTCATCTTCGCTCTCGATTTCTTGCGAGGGGTGCTCCCGCGCGTGCCCGCGCAGTACCGATCGCAGGTTCAGGAGCTCTACGATCGGGTCGTCGTTGAACTGACCCGGACGCTCACAGACCGAAACGGTCGCAAGAGCGTCGGATATCGGATTGGCGACGGCC
>CAZOCX010000075.1:0-4153 GCA_964578475.1 uncultured Gammaproteobacteria bacterium
TCCGCTGATATTCAGAGTTCAATTCGTTCTTTTTCGCCCGAAACTCTTCATCGATTTGGGAAAGTGCAGCATCACGCAAGTGATCGTCGACGTCCGTCACAATGAAATTCGCAAAGTAGATCACTTTTTCAAGTGACTGTACGCTCATATCGAGCACTAACCCGATTTTGCTTGGCACGCCACGCAAGAACCAAATATGTGAAACCGGAGCGGACAGTTTGATATGCCCCATGCGTTCGCGTCGCACGACTGAACGCGTTACTTCCACGCCACACTTGTCACAAATGATTCCTTTATATTGGATGCGTTTGTATTTTCCACAGTAACACTCCCAGTCACGGGACGGACCAAAAATGCGTTCACAAAACAATCCATCCTTTTCCGGTTTTTGTGTACGGTAATTAATGGTCTCGGGTTTGGTGATCTCTCCATGCGACCACTCCAACATTTTATCCGGTGATGCCACGCTCAACCGGATGGCGTTGAAATCGTTATGGCTTTTTTGATCGTTCGCGTACGGCATAGAGCTAAAGCGGAAAAATGGTAAAGAAAAAAATTTAGAAAAATTATTCCTCGGAAGATTCTGGTTCGTCCGACACATCCAGATTCAGTAGTTCCACATCCAGCCCTAATCCTTTCAGCTCCCGAACTAACACGTGAAAGACATCCGGGACATTCACGTTCCGAATCGGTTCCCCTTTAATCAAGGACTCGTACGCTTTGGATCGCCCCATCACATCATCGGATTTGATCGTCAACATTTCCTGCAGCCCATATGCCGCACCGTACGCTTCGAGGGCCCAGACTTCCATCTCTCCAAACCGCTGTCCGCCAAACTGTGCTTTTCCACCCAGCGGCTGCTGTGTTACTAACGAATAGGGACCAATGGAGCGTTGGTGGACTTTATCCTCAACCATGTGATTGAGTTTGAGAAGATAGGCATACCCGCACGTCACCTTCTGATCAAATGCCTTTCCGGTTCGTCCGTCATACAGCACGAGTTTTCCTTCTGCGGGAAGACCAGCTTCTTTCAATTTCTCATGAATCGTTTCTTCCGAAATTCCATTCATTGGTGGCGTTGCAACACGGATGCCCAAGGCGTTCGCAGCTAACCCCATGTGGACTTCGAGCAACTGCCCCAAATTCATACGCGACGTCACACCAATCGGGTTCAAAATAATATCAACCGGTCGACCATCTTCGAGGAACGGCATATCTTCAACCGGGACGACGCGTGAAATCACACCCTTGTTTCCATGGCGTCCGGCCATTTTATCACCGACCTGAATCTTGCGAAGTTGTGCAATCGAAACTTGAATGGTTTTCAATACGCCCGACGGCAATTTGTCTCCATTTTCTTTTGAGAAAATCGTCACATCCACCACTTTGCCATGCTCTCCATGCTCCAGATACAACGAGGAATCTTTCACGTCTTTCGCTTTCTCTCCAAAGATTGCACGCAATAATTTCTCTTCCGCAGACAATTCGGTTTCTCCTTTGGGTGTAATTTTTCCCACCAGGATACTTCCGGATGATACTTCGGCACCCATGCAAATAATGCCTTCCTCGTCCAGATCTTTGAGTTTTTCTTCCGAGACATTCGGAATATCGCGGGTAACGACCTCCGGACCCAATTTCGTGTCTCGCACATCAATGGTGTATTCCTCAATATGAACCGACGTGTAACTATCCCGTTGCACTAATCGCTCCGAAACCAAAATCGCGTCTTCAAAGTTTCCGCCTTGCCATGGAATGTATGCGACCAAAATATTTTGACCTAATGCAAGTTCTCCATGATCGGTCGACGCTCCATCGGCAATCGGTTGATTCGCGACGACGCGGTCTCCCACCTGCACAATCGGACGCTGGTTGACCGACGTCGATGCGTTGGACCGCACGAATTTCATGAGATCGTAGGTTTTGATTTCGCCGTTGTCATACTGAATCTGTACTTCTTTTCCCGATACCGAGAGGACTGCACCATCACCTTCGGACAATACGACTTGACCAGAATCCACGGCTGCTTGACGTTCCACGCCGGTGCCAACAATCGGCGCCTCGGGTCGGATGGTCGGAACTGCTTGACGTTGCATGTTTGTTCCCATCAACGCACGCGTTGCATCATCGTGTTCCAAGAACGGAATCAGCGCTGTCGTCACGCTCACGATTTGTTTGGGGGATACATCCATATAGTCCACATTCCAGACATAATCCATATCCGGCACACCATGACGTCGCACTTCCGCACGATCACTCATGAAATATCCGTTTTCATCGATGTCCGTTGTGGCAGCAGTTGTGGTAAAACGTTCTTCAGTAAATGCATCCAAGAATTGAATGTCCATCGATACTTTGGGTTTCACAGGAATTTGTGCAATCGGGAGTTTTTCTAATTTCTTTGCCAATGCCGCATCAATGGTCTCTCCGTCTTTGACAACGACCGTTCCATGTTCGTCTTTGACATCTCCGCGCGCAATATGACCAGTCAGCAACTTTGCGCTATTTTCCACATCGTGAAGGACTTTGCGGAATGGTGTCTCAATAAACCCGTAATCATTCACTTTTGCGTAGCTTGCAAGATGGCCGACCAGACCAATGTTCGGTCCTTCGGGTGTTGCAATCGGACAGATGCGACCGTAGTGCGTTCGATGCACATCACGAACTTCAAATCCTGCGCGTTCACGAGAAAGTCCGCCCGGACCCATCGCAGATAATCGACGCTTGTGCTCGAGTTCAGAAAGAGGATTCGTCTGATCCATGAATTGTGACAACTGCGAGGACATAAAAAATTCTTTCAACACACCAATCATGGGCCGCGCATTAATCAATGCATTCGGCGTGATCGAGTTAATGTCTTTGGTCGACATGCGATCTTTCACAATGCGCTCCATACGCGCTAATCCTACGCGCAATTTGTTTTGCACCAATTCTCCAACCGCACGTACACGACGGTTTCCCAAGTGGTCGATATCATCTTCGGGCTCTTGGGTATTATTCAACCGAATGACTTCTTTTAAAATCTCTACAAAATCTTCGGGCCGCAGCACACGATGCTCTTTATCATTCGGGACATCTAATCCAAATCGTTGGTTTAGTTTGTAGCGACCCACGCGACCAAAATCATACCGATCAAAATTGAAAAACATCGAATGAATCAGCTGCCGCGCATTTTCGACGGTTGCTAAGTCTCCCGGGCGAATACGTTTGTAGACTTCCCGTAATCCTTCTGCTTCGGATCGGCTGTTGTCTTTTTCTAATGTTTGTGTAATAAACGTTGTGTCTCCGGTATCGACACCTTCGAATAATTTTGTGATCTCTTCATTTGATGCATACCCAAATGCACGCAATAATGCGGTAGTTGCAACTTTGCGTTTGCGATCAATTTTTACATAAACCGCACCACTGGTTTCTGTTTCAATTTCCAGCCATGCGCCGCGGTTGGGAATAATTTTTGCTCCGTAGAATTTCCGACCCTTGACTACGCGAGAGGTAAAGAATACACCCGCGGATCGAATGAGCTGCGATACCACCACGCGCTCGATTCCATTCACAATAAACGTTCCGCGCGGACTCATGAGCGGAAAATCTCCTAAAAATACTTCTTGCTCTTTCATCTCACCTGTGCGTTTGTTGACGAGCTTCGTGACGACGCGTAACGGTGCCTCATAGGTGAGATTTTTGTCGCGCGCTGTCCACTCGTCAAACCGCGGTTCGTCGAGATAATAGTCTTCAAAATATAACTCAAGATCTCGACCTGTGAAGTCGTGAATCGGAGAAATTTCCTCAAACAACTCCCGAAGCCCTTCCTGTAGTAACCAGTCATACGATCGCCGCTGCACTTCAATCAGGTTCTGTAGAGGAAGCGCCTCTTTCGTGTCATTAAAGTAGACGCGATCCACACTGAAGCTCCCCGACCGCGTTTTCGCGCGTGCGATTTTTTTTGACATAAAAAACGAGCTCGCTCCCGAAGAAATTTCGGCTCTCGAGTGGTTAAGGGCTAAGTTCGAACATCACGTTCGAAAACGGACATAAAATCATTATTAGGTATTTGTCAAGAATTGTCAAGGGTTTGTGCCGCTGTTTGTCAAGGGTTGAATAACGGCTCTACGTAGCTAAAAATTTTTCCCTTCTTTTTTTATCCACAGCCCCCTTT
>CAZOCX010000076.1:0-4001 GCA_964578475.1 uncultured Gammaproteobacteria bacterium
ACATCCGTCGATGTTTCTTGAGAAAGATCAAGCTCATTCGTTTTTACAAAAAATATCAGGAGGAGAATGATGCTCGCTAAAATAAGTAAAAGAGGAATTTTTTTCATACATTTTTTTATTGAATGGTCTGTCTGGAACCCGACGAGGTGTTGGATCCCAGACAGTTGTTCACCGTCTCCAGGTCAGCCAGCCGGGGGCTGTGTACGTAGTGATCTTCAGGTAGTCTTCGCGACTCTTGCCGCCCATGCAGTCGCACGCGCACCGGAAGCCGAGGCACCACCACATCTTGTACGTCTGACCTCCCCAGATCTCGACTCCCGAGCTTGTCACCTTCGTGTTTTAGGCAGGCACATTTGGCGGATTGATTAGTTGATAGTTTTTGAGAAATTCATTCGGTGTTTTTCCGTTCAATCCGCAGTGTTCAAGGTCATTGTAATACATATTCCACAATCTGACACGGTAACGCAATTCTTCTTCCGAGTAAAACTTCATCTGATCATAGAGTTTCTCCTGATCCTCGCGGTGGCTCCGCTCCACCGTGCCGTTCTGTGCTTGCGCCGTCGGCTTAAGGGGTCCGACCCGGGGTCGGACCCCTTCGCAAAGAAGCTATGTGACGATTGCCAAGCTCCTGAATCGCCTCGACTCCGAAGGCAAGATGTATGGAACCATCATATACGGGTACTACCATGCCGAACAGCTCGTACCCATGCTTCAGGCCATGGGCGTCGAGGCCCATGTCTACGACGCAGTTCCGTGAACGACTTCGGCGGCAGATTTCCTACGGGAGGTCTTGCCGCTAGTTTTTTGTTTTCTAGTTGAAGATGTATGATAAAGAAAACTTTTATGAAGAAAAAAATCACGATTCCAAAATTTAAAAATGAAGACCAGGAGAGAAAGTTCTGGGCGAAGATCAACCTTGCGGATTACGTAAAGGCAAGCGACTTTGAACTTGTGTCCTTGCCAAATCTTAAGCCGACCTCAAGAGCTATTTCACTACGCATTCCGGAATATCTTTTTATCCGAGTCAAAGAACGCGCGGATGAACTGGATGTCCCCTATCAATCGCTGATGAAAGAGTACATCGCGGCAGGAATGCAAAAGAAAAAAAGTAAGAGCCGTTGAGAAAAGTATTTCACGGGGTTAAACCCCCGCGGGGGTTTAACCCCTTTTGGATAAATTGTCCTGCAGCACAAAACTTGACAAAGATATTGACTTGTGATATAAAGGGATGTTATGATTTTTTTGTGTTCTTCCCGAACGTACGTTCAGAAGAATGAAATAGGCATCTAAGATGCTGATTTTGCGTTTCTAGTACCTGTATTGGCAGCTTCGATGCACGTTTCATTGCAGGCAATAGGCATTCTCGCCTTCCGGCGGGAAGTCTTAGCCTGTAGCCACACGACAACAAACCTTCGCTAGCCTCAAGCTAGCACGAGGTGACCCATGACACGCTCTGCCTTTCTGGTCACGCTGGCGCTTGTGGCCGGCATTCTCACGTTCTCCATTCCCACTTTCGCTGGCTACCCCGAGGGTGCCGATCAGACCTGGGAACCGTGGTACAAGAGCTGGACCGACAGCTCTTGGGTCTCGCCAGATCCGGTCTTCCGGCCCGGGGACACAGAAGACCGGGCCATCGGGGGGGAGATTATCCGACGCGAGGTGGACTCGCACTACTCAGGAGCGACCTCGCGCCTCATGCCTCGTGAAGAGATCCCGCACATCGGGGAGGGTGAAATCATCTGGAGTATCGATGTCCAGATTGTCGGAGCCACAGCGGGCACGCTGATGTATCTCGACATCGAGACTGTCGACCTCTGGCAGCCATATCACTCGCCGTTCTTCTACCCCACCGAGGAGTGGGCGACCTACCAATTCACTGCCATCCCAGAGAACACGGATGACTACGTCAGTGAGATTGTTGTTATGTTCGAATCCGAGTGGAGCGGCGAGGAATCGTACCACTTCGCCTTCGACAACCTGCGGTTCTCCCAAGACAGCGGCGTAACCTGGACGGTCATCGAGTCGGGTGGCCAGCCCACCGGAGTTAACGGTGACGCACCGATGTCACCTGCGCCGACCCTGGCCCTCGGGCAGAACTTCCCGAACCCCTTCAATCCCAGTACGGCGATCTCGTACACGATCGCGGTTGCGGACAAGGTCCGACTCGACGTGTTCGACCTTGCGGGTCGCGTGATTCGGACACTGGTAGACGGCTATCAGCCTGCCGGCGGCCACACCGTCCAATGGGACGGGATCGACAACGCTGGTCGCCCTACGGCCTCCGGTGTCTACTTCTATCGACTCGAAACCGGGAGCGGCTCGCAGAGCCGCTCGATGCTGCTGATGAAGTAGAGCGCAACCCGCGAATCCTCGCTACGGCGGGGACCTGACCCGGAGGTGGTTGTGGAGGCTTTTTGGAACACCCCCAATCGCAAACATGCCGGACGAAGGCATCGCGCGATATGGGGGTTCTTTTTTATCTACCTTCAAGATTGCTTCCCCCGCCCCAGTTTTTTTCAAAAACTGGGGCGGGATCGCAATGACAAAAGAACCAAGTTCTCGAATAGTCTCAACTTCATCTAGGGAACAATGTTTGTTGAAAAATCAATGCAGCGTTTATCGTACGACCCAACAAACTCTGCTTGATCGTACAGCACCCCAGGCCCAGCAAAAATACAGGTACAATTGCTCGCTGGTGCAAAGGTATCGTTATCAAAAATATAACCATCGCGCGTTGCGCACTGTTCTGCACCCTGAACATTTCCATCACCAAATAGGACACAATCATCATAACCAATTTTACCGTTACAGCTCCAGCGGCAAATGTAATCCCGCGGATCTAGAGTATTACAAAGGTTTGCGCATTCGCCACTACCAAGAGTTCGAAAACTCGCATAAGCTTTAGACTCGCACGTCCGCTGTACCTCTTGACACTGCGTCCCCCCCGCTGCCGGAGTCTCGACGCACAACCGTGGAACAGAAAGGCCTTTATACTCGACAGAGAGCGGGTAGCGCGTCGCAGGATTTCCTCCAAGCTGATCTGTTAAACTAATTTTTGTTGAGCTAAGTTCATTTTTAAAATCTCCACTTCCATCCACCGTCAATTTTTCCGTGATTTGATTTGTACCGACTGCAAGCGCTCCGGTTTTTGTCGCAGCAAACACATAGTTTCCTAAAAATGCTGTGCCATCTAAAAAGAATCCTTCACTGCCCGCATCAACCAGCCCTTTAAATTTCGCTGCATAGCCATTGCTCTTATTCTCGGCAACAAGGCTTGTGCCGTTCTCTGCAATCGCTAGGACCCCAATGCCGCCGCCGGATGATACTTCCTTACCAGCAACACCTACTTGACCTGTGCCATCCGCATATCCGTACACACCATAGCTAGAGTTGTGCTCTCCACCCGGAGAATTCCCTGCTCGACCGATCACGCCATACGTTTCTGGAGCAAAAGGGATTACCGATGGGGCCTCAGCGCTAATGGCTGCAATTCCATTCTGCTGTGTATTGATTACTCGCAATCCATATTGCGCAGAGAGTGAATTGATTTCCACGGTAGGTTGATTTGTCGTCGTTGTATCCTCAAAAAAACCTGCCCAGCGATCTCCACGACCCGCGCTATTCTGAACATAGAGCCCATAGACCTTTCCATCACCTGTACGGTTGTCTCCGGTATCTCCAAACAACCCAATGCTTACTTCCTGTGGATTGAGTGTACTTGCAGCCTTCCCATAAACACCATAAGTTGGCTGACTAAAATTATAGCCGGCTTGGCCATACACGCCATACCGCGGTGCCGTGCCATAAACTCCATATTCTTGTCCCTCTGCCCAAATTCCTCGGTTCGATCCATATGTTTGAATCCCCATTTCTCCACTCGAAGAAACCGTCAGACCAGCAGCAGATGCTCCATTCTGCTGTTCCACATATAGCCCTGATTGCGAAGCGTTCGAATAAATTCCTACTGTGTCAGCATGGGCATCATTGGGATACCCTCCAGG
>CAZOCX010000077.1:0-3990 GCA_964578475.1 uncultured Gammaproteobacteria bacterium
ACTGCGTTTTTTTTCCAGCACCATCCGTGCCGTCGATGACAATAAAAATTCCCTTCATAGAATTTGATAGCGTAGAAGCACAACATCTGGATTCAACAACCGATGCTCTAACAATTTCAAGCGAAGATCTAAATCCTGACCCTCTGAAAGATTAATGCCCATTCCAAAAATGCGCGGCTCGATCGAGAGCAATAATTCATTCACGAGTCCTGCTTTCAAAAACGCTGCATTCGTCGTCGGTCCGCCGATCAGCGCTGCAGACGTGACACCACGTTTCTCGAGTACGCCGACGATTTCCTGCGGGGTCCCGCACATGAACTCCAACTCCCCGGGAATTGTTTGATTTGCGAATTTGGCGGGATCAGATGTGAGAACTACATTCAACCGTCCCGGTAAATGTCGCCCAATCACGCGATACGTTGTACTCCCCATGATGATGGTCCCGAGTTTTTTTGTCTCCTCAATAAAAATCTTTTTGTCTTCTTTCGATGACCAATCCACTGTCTGATCTATGCGTTTGGAAATAACGCCATCCGCAGTTGCAACCATGACTAGTACAATCTTCATACAGCTACATCAAATTTAATAAAGGGCTGCGGATTGTAGTCCACAACTTCAAAATCTTCAAACCGCAACTCCCAAAACGGTTTTTGTGTGATTTTGAGCGTGGGTTTTTTCCCAGGCGTCCGCTTCAACTGCTCCCGCGCGCCATCAATGTGGTTCACGTAAATATGCGCGTCGTTCAGATAATGACTAAATGTTCCCAACTTCAAGCCGCATTCTTGCGCCAACATTTGTGCTAAGGTTGCATAACACGCAATGTTAAACGGAACCCCAAGCATCATATCCGCAGATCGCTGCGTCAGATGACAGTTCAACTTTCCATCCGGGGTCACATGAAACATAAACAGCAAATGACACGATGGCAACGCAGGTTTCTTTGGATCACCATCTGGTCGATATAAATCTGCCGGATTCCAAGCGCTCACAATCATGCGTCGGTCGGTGGGATCCGTCTTTAATTTATCAATCACGTACTGAATCTGGTTGATGTGATGCATCGTGATCTTTCCGGTTGCCGGATCTTCGACATATTGCTCCCAATTCACCCATTGATACCCATAGAGATTTCCCACTTGCCAATTTTTTTCTTCCGATGTCCATGCATCCCAAATTTTTGTGTGCTGTCGCAAATTTCGAATGTGATTTTCACCAGTCAAATACCATAGCAGCTCGTATAATACGGACTTGAACAGCACTTTTTTCGTTGTCAATAAAGGAAATCCTTCTGCTAAATCGATTTTATAGTGGATGCCAAAATACGTCAGCGTATCAATACCGGTTCTATTCGGCTTGCGCTGCCCTTCTTCTAACACGGTTCGAACGGCTTCAAGATATTCTTTCATAATGGTTTAAGTGAGTCATGAATTGCGTGCCCGGTTGAACCAAATTGACCTTTGCCACGCGAAGAATCCGAGAGTTCTGTAACTTCTTCGAGCGTCGCAATTTCCACTGGCACAATCACGAGCTGCGCAATTTTATCGCCAGCATGCACTTCATACGGTTTGTCACCAACATTATACAACATGACGTTATATTCCCCACGAAATCCTGCATCAAATACTCCCCCCAATGTATGCAATCCTTTACCTGCCATGCTACCGCGGTCTTTGACAATTGCGGCATAGCCATCTGGAAACTCCAATGCGAAACCACAGTAAAATAATTTGCGTTCTCCGGGCGCGACGACACCGCTGTCGACCGAATACAAATCCAACCCCACATCTCCGGGATGCGCATAATGTGGCAACACAGCTTCGGGTCGAAGTTTTTGGATCTTAATGACCATAGCGATTCATCAGCGCATCTAATTGTCGAAATAATTCTTTTTCCGTACCACTATTGTCAATCACAACATCTGCGAGTCTCTTGAGAGGGGGAATCGTGATTTCTGTTTCAATGTTCTGTTGATCCTCTAAAAATTTCTTAAATGTTTTCGTGCGGTCATCGACATTTTCGCCGCGCTTCACAAGTCGTTCATAACGTGCGCGTTCATTCGCGTCAATATACACAAATACAAATCCCGTCAAATCGCGAAACGGTATCATATCCGATTCACGACGAATTCCGTCTAAAACAACAACTGGCACTTGATCCCGCTCAACATCCTTAACCATCGCTCTTGCTAAAATATCGTCACCAAATGCACTACGAATCGCCGTAGACATGGCGGCCGTTGAAAATCGACTGTGCTCCAACGACAAACGATCTAATAAATCACGCAAAATTGTCGAGAATCGATAGCGTCGTGCTCCATAGTTCTTTTCTAAATACCGCGTAGCCTCTCCTTTTCCGGACGCGAGTGGCCCTGCAAATCCAATGATTCGACGGTTCATGCTTTATCTTCTTTAAAATTCTGATGTATCTGACTCGCCTTCACCCCCATGTCTTTATAGTACTTGCTATGCAATTCCGGATGACCGTAGGGGCGTTCACACGGTTCACTTAATTCTTCAAACACTATCTGACCGACTTTCATGCCTGGATACAGCAGAATCGGAACGGTCGCGACATTAAACAATTCAAGTGTGGGACGCAACTCATTTCCCGGATCAATAAACCCCGCGGTTGCATGAATCACGAGACCCAGTCTCCCGAGCGAACTTTTGCCATTTAAGATGGCAATGTGTTTAGGCCCGACTCCAATGATTTCTTGTGTTGCAGCTAATGCAAACTCATTCGGATGCAAAATAAACGGATGCTCCGAATCTACCGTAACCTTCCGCATTCCGGGTGTCGTATCATTTCGCGGATCGATCAAGATCGTTTTCGTGTTATCAAACACCAAAAAATCCGATCCCAGACTGATGTCGTAACTTGCGGGTTGGAGTTGGGAAGGGTCGAACGGTTTGATGATGATATCTCCGGTTTCCAGCAACCGCTTAATCGTTCGATCGGATAAAATCATAAGAGAAAACACCTAAGAAGAGGCCGATCCTCCCGCACCAGTATAGCACGGTTTTTTAGCAAAACGAAAGACAGCTAACGCGGCGTCGTACCGACGAACAAGATGGAGTTCGAACTCCTGAATAACTCCTCGTCCCCTGACGTCGCGATATTTACGCGATGAAGCGTGTACATCTGCAAACTCGGCAAATACTCGGAGTAGTAAACAAGAGAACCCATCGCATACACCAAATACCCTGGGGTAGCTTTCAATGTTGCGGTCGTGATCGAGGAATCGAAAAGTTCGATGATCTGAATTTCGCGGCTACCGGACACCGAGTATCCAAGTTCGAATTGCACACTCTCAATATTAGTGACGAGCGCAACAACCGTATCCGAGTCAAGCCATCGGACTTCTTCAAAGTACTGCGTTCCGCTACTTTTCAGTAATGTGGATTTTCCATCGGTGGTCTTCACAACGATTGTGCTGTAGGATGTATTGTTTCCGCTATCGTGAATGAACGTAGAGTACGCAATCTGTTTTCCATCCGGTGAAGGAGCGTAATCAATCGCCGTGGAGTCCAGTGCAAATGTCTGCAGCGGGCCATTCGGAATATCAAGGAAGAAAATGTCGGGAATGTTTGTCGCACCTTCGGTTGCTTCATAGGAATGCGCTAAAATTGCCGTATCGGCATATAACAACTGATGCGGCACGCGAAATCCCTGTGGAACGCCTTCTTGCTCGGAAAGATCTTTTTCGGTTTTTGTCGCAAAATCATACCACCGAATCGTATCCGTATGCTCCTCTGCCTTCGTCGAGCATTCGAATCCGCAATGGTCATCATACAAAAATCCTGTTTCTGTTGGATTCACCTGAATTCCCCACGGTGTGTGCAAGCCGGTCAATGTTACAAGTGTTTCGGTTGTCGTTGAGCCCAGCGTTTTCCGGTCGATTTTATTTGGTGTCGCTGCGGTATTCCGCGTTAACGCCATTCCGCTATAAATATCTTCTGCCCACACCGAAGCCTCGCTTAAAACTTTCTG
>CAZOCX010000078.1:0-3953 GCA_964578475.1 uncultured Gammaproteobacteria bacterium
GATAGCGATCGTAGAGGTGCGCACGTAGATCCCGGCTAACTGGTTGTTTCGGAAAACACAACCCTGGATCGTCATGCTGCTGTTATAGATGCTAACAGCATAGTCTCCCCCGCCATAAGGGTTGTCGATGATCCAGCAGTCGCGTACCAGCGACGAGGACTCTGTGGCATAGAGAGCATTGTGTCCGGTGTCGCGTAGGATACACGACTCGATGGTAGGGGAGCTTCGGAAGATGTCAACGGCACCTCCCTCACCACTGTAACCATTGATGACGGTGAGGCCAGCGAGGACACTGGTGGGAGTTTCTCCGGTGTTGAAGCTAAATCCTACTCCTTCGTTCTGGTTCTGCGCATCCACGATCGTTTGTGCGATTGTCGTAGAGTCCGAGGGGTCTGACCCCTGAACTGTGATGGCTTTCCCTGCGAAGCGGATATTGTACTCTCGGTATGTGCCCGGCAGAATGACGACTACGTCGCCATTCACGGACGCAGTGATGGCGCTCTTGATGGTCGGGTAGTCAGTGGGGACGGTGATCGTTCTGGCAGCCGAGAGGGCTGCCGAAAGCAGAGTCAACAACACAACCACGGCGTTGCGTAGCATGGCGGTATCCTTTTGTGTTTGTATTGCCCCGTCTTTGCACGGAAAAGGAGTGGGGCAGATTCAATGAGCATCCGTGCTAGTGGCTTTGTTGCAACTTTTTGAACCATCAGTACAGATGCCCTTCTCATTTAGCTTAGCCGTTTGTGGGTTACAATGTCAATAGAAAGCCCTTGAAAAATGCCTCTCATTCTGATATATTCGTACAGCATTTGCGCCTGTAGCTCAGCTGGATAGAGCGTGTGACTTCGGATCACAAGGTCGGGGGTTCGACTCCCTCCAGGCGCGCAGAATTTTGGATCCCATTGCTATGGGCCCCAAAATTCTGAACGTTAGGAAAGGAGTCGAACGGGCAGAAGTGAGCTAGTCCGCCTTGGGCGGACGCAGCGAACGTCGACGAAGTTGCCAGCGGCAAGTTCGTCGCTGCCCCGGACAACGAACCCAGCTCCAGTTTTTCGAGATCCGACCTGGACGGACTAGGTCGGATCTGGAGTAAAAAAACTGGGGCTGGGGAGGCGAAACTCCCTCCAGGCGCGCTCGAGTGAAATAAAATCGGAACGTAATAAAGTAAAGAACTAGCATGACACCCGAAGACTCCTTGCAATCGTTACTCACGAAATATCAATCCGAACTCCCATTATTTTCGGATGGACGCATTGATTACACAAATGCAACTACCGCACCAGCTGTGTTGTGTTTTTTAGAACATGACGGGGAGATCCTGCTTCTCAAACGCAGCGAAAAAGTTTTAGCCTACAAAGGCAAATGGCACGGGGTTGGCGGATTTTTAGATGAACCCGGGAAAACGCTTCGAGAAAAAGTCTTGGAAGAACTGCACGAGGAGTTAGGATTGCCTGACGATTGTGTAGAGAAAATCGAATTTCGAGGAACACAAAAAATCCATGATACTGCTATCGATCGCACGTGGATCTTGTATCTCGTATTGGTCCAGCTGAACTACAAACCCTCGCTTCATCTGGATTGGGAACACACGGATTATCGCTGGATTCATCCCGAAGATATCTACCAATTTGACACGGTCGATCGATTGACCGAATCTCTTCAACAGGTTTTTCAAAGTCCAACGAGTGGTTCTGCGGTAATTGCAAAAAAATTCTAGATCGTTTAATCTTGCAGGAGTCTTTCCTGCCTCCATAACTCAATGGTAGAGTAGCTGGCTCTTAACCAGTAAATCCAGGTTCGAATCCTGGTGGGGGCACACGAGGAATAGCGTGATTTGACATATAGTATAACTAGATGTATAATAACACTATACATTTAGTATTTACGCTATGATTCATTATCCACGCAAAATCCTCCCTGCTCTAAAAAAACACCTCGCACGCAAGCAGATTACGGTTCTGACAGGAATGCGTCGGACCGGGAAAACTACCCTTGTCCATGCGTTGTTGGATTCCATTTCCTCCCCAAATAAAATTTATATCGATCTTGAGCTGCTATCGAATCAGGACCTCTTTTCTGTTCGAAATTACGACGCGATCATTAACGCGCTGGAGCAACGCGGCCTTTCCTTTGACCGCAAGGCAACGATTGCGATTGACGAAATCCAACTTGTCAAAAACCTGCCAAGTGTTTTGAAATATCTGTACGACAATTACGATATCAAATTCATCGTCACGGGATCGAGCTCGTTTTACATGAAAAACGTTTTTACCGAATCGCTCGCCGGACGAAAATTTCTGTTTGAGCTCTTCCCGCTGGACTTTGGCGAGTTTTTGACGTTTAAGGAAATCCCGTTCGCCTCAAAAAACAACTCAAAACAAAAATTCGATGCCGTCGAATACGAACGCCTCTCTTCTGTTTATGAAGAATTTATTGAATACGGCGGCTTTCCAGAAGTGGTATTAGCAAAAACCGTCCAAGAGAAAAAGGAACGACTCGATGATATTATCAGTTCCTACGTCAACGTTGACGTCGCCTCGATGTCGGACTTCCAGAATCGACAGCGTCTGTACCAGATCATCAAGCTTCTTGCGAGTCGTGTTGGGAGCAAGCTGGATTATTCGAAGATTTCCCGCTTGGTCGGAGTGACACGATCAACTGTTCAGAACTACATGAACCTTTTTGCGGACACCTATTTGCTTTTTCGCCTACCCGTTCATACGAACAATGCCGACCGGGAAATTGTGAAAGCGCAAAAACTTTATTTTTGCGATAACGGACTTTTGAGCATCCTTGCCGATGTGGGGAGCGGCATTAAGTTCGAAAATGCTGTCTTTAACCAATTGCGACATCAGGGGGAGCTTCGATACTACGCGCTCAAAACAGGACACGAGATTGATTTCATTCTCGATGGGAAAATCGCATACGAGGCCAAAGAGACTCCAACAACAACAGACCTCAAGCAACTTCGCGCGCTGTCGGCTAAGGCCGAGGTAAAGCAGCATCGAATCATTGGCCGCCATGCCTCAAAAACATTTGATCGGTACGTGTGGGGCGGAGAATTCCGATAGAAATCCAATTCGTCATTTCATTAAACAATCTTTCGCGCGAGGATTGCTCTACGGCTGGAAGAAGGGGCGCTTCTTTAGGTGAAATGATGCATGCTGGAATCCAGGTGCCAAAAAAACCGCTAGCGCTGAGCCTCGGGACATCATGGGTTGTTTTCCACAAGCGCGAGCAGCTCTTGGCATCGGCCAGAGTTTCCCCAAGTCGTCGACCTGATCGAGCCACTTAAGTGTTCGAAAGTCGTTCCACCCAGGGCACCAATCAGGAAAAGAAAATTTTTTTCATTCGGATTTTTCCGAAAACGGAAACTAGAAATGGTTTCCGTTTTCGCTTGTAATTTCTTGGTTTTCTTGATACATTACTCATAGAGTTTCCCAGCGACTTTCCAACTGAAAAAGAGGTGAACGAACATGTCGGAGATTCCCGCGATGCAGTGTCCGGAATGCGGTGCGCCGATGGAATACTGCGGAGGGCCGAGCGATAGCAACATCTTTATCATGGTTTGTCCTGTGGAAGGCTGTCACTATCAGGGCACATACTATGTGGAGGCGTCTTCCGTTCCTACATCACAAGACGTTCAGAAAGCAGGTGAGCGGAGATGAGAAACGGCATCAAACTTCTCTTGGAGCCGGGGACTAGGGTGCGAGACTGGATTAGGTATCAAACCCTGAATGTCGAGATCGGCCGAGAGCAACTCAATGAGCGAAGTGTCCGCTTCGTTAAGATTCGCAAGGGGGAGGCATCGTTCCTTCCTGGTGGTCGCGTCGAGGTGAAGATGCCCGGCTCTGCTGAGTTCCGGGTCGCGTTTCAACCACGAAAGGTTTTGGAGATTCGGGACCTCAAAGGGAATCTCGTCAAGCGCAACCACTACCTCTGCACCGAGTGCG
>CAZOCX010000079.1:0-1879 GCA_964578475.1 uncultured Gammaproteobacteria bacterium
AACTGTCTCATCGGGACTCTTGTGAGGAGTCCAGAATGTGGGTGAACTTATTCATACACAGCGTTCAAGCTCCGCTTTTTAAGTTGTTGACGGCTGCATACCTTCCGCGTAGCTGATTTCCGCGGATTCGAAAGACTTCGATCAAGAATTTAGGATAATCCATCCAATGCACCTTCGATTGTTCGTCATTCTTCCAAGTAACAGGGACTTGCGCAATGCGCAAATGCGCGATCCGTGCCATGAGCAAGAGTTCCACATCAAATCCCCATCGATCAATAGTTTGTTTGTCAAACAGTTTCATGGCCGTTCCACGAAACACTTTGAATCCACATTGTGTATCCTGAATTCCCGGGACCGTTAACCACTGAATCACACGATTTCCTGCGCGTCCCAGTAATTCTTTCACGATGGACTGGCGTTTGGAAATAACAGCCCCACGCGTTCTCCGAGATCCAATGACCACCTCATGGGTTTCAAGCGGTTTCCAAAAATGTTCCAGCTCCGTAATGGGCGTGGACCCATCAGCGTCGCAAAACAGCCCAACGTCATATCGCGCCTGTTGCATGCCGATTTTAACTGCATGTCCCTTTCCACGGTTTGGCTTTCCGCCTACAATGCGCAACACAGCAAAAGAAAACTCTTTGGCAACTTTTCTTGCGACTACGACGGTATCATCGGTGCATCCATCATCCGAGACAATCACTTCGTATTGGAGATGTTCACGTTTCGCATACGTAAAAATCGACCGCAAATACGGACCCAGCCGTTTCGATTCATTATACACCGGGATGACAATCGAAATCGGAAGTCGCTTCATGATGCGTTTTCCGGTGATTCGAATGTCTTCACACGACTGGCTCGAAGATCCTCAATGGTTTGTTCGAGACCGCGATCCATTGGGGTTAGAGGAAACCATCCGAGTCGATCCTTGGCACGTCGAATGTCAGGAATCCCTTTGAAACCAACGTACGGAAGTTTTTCCCGGTATTGAATGGTGGAAGAGGAATCCGATAATTCAATAATCCGTTGCGCGATATCCGAAAGGCGAACCTTCTCCGTATGACCAAAATTCATGGGTCCATGCTCCGTTGATTCCATCATCTTCACTAACCCATCGACTAAATCCAACACATAGCAAAATGTCGCAAATGCATCCTTGTCTTCAAAAATTTCGACAGGTTCGGAATCGAGCGCATGTTGGACAAAATCTGGAATCAATCGACCGTCGCCCAACAGCATTCGCGGACCATAGGTGTGGAAGATCCGTGCAATCTTCGCGTCAATGTGAAAATGTCGCGCATACGCTACAGTCATGGTTTCGGCAAATCGTTTTCCTTCTACATAGGCGCTTCGAATCCCGATCGGATCCACATACCCCCAATAATCTTCGGAAAACGGAGTTGCATCCGCTAATGGATCACCATACACCACGCCCGAGGATGCGAGTAGGAAGGATGCTTGATATTTTACTGCCAAGTCTAACGTGTTTTTTGTCGCGTGGGAATTTGCAAGCAAGGTTTCGATGGGAATATCGCGATATTGTTTCGGAGATGTTGGACATGCGCAGTGATAAATCTGTCGAATACCCTGCAGTCGAACATTGAGTTTCTCGAGTTCTGGTAAATGATCTAGTTCGATCGGTTCAATTAAATCGTGACGTAAAAAAACAAAATCTGGATGACGCAACAAATGATCGATGTTGAGCTCTTTTGAAGTAATAAAATTATCAATGCAAATCACGTGATAGTTAGAGAGTAAACGATCACACAAATGCGATCCAATAAATCCCGCTCCGCCCGTTACGATCACGTTCGGTTTATCTAACGATGAGGAAGAATGCATAACCATAGTTTAGCAAAAAATCCACCTCACTCACAAC
>CAZOCX010000079.1:1979-3936 GCA_964578475.1 uncultured Gammaproteobacteria bacterium
AGATGACGGAATGTCCAGTACTTATTAATGAAAAAATTCCAAATAATGGAAAATGCAACAGCGAAAAATTTTCCGATTAGATCATACACATGGAGTACATCCACTGCGATCCACAAAGATGCGGTATGAATCAACAGCCCACCCAGACTGGTGAGAAAAAACATGCCAAACTGCTCGAATGTAAATGCGCGTTGATCATCAAATGTCCAACGTTTATTCCACACATAGCTCCAGCTTGCTGCTAATGTAAACGACAGCGCTGATGCGACGGTGAGCGGTCGGAAATTCAACACGCGTGTCAATAACAAATACCCGCCAATATCCACCGCGGTATTGGACACACCGATCACACCAAAACGTAAAAATTGTTGAAACCCCTTTTCTCCTAAGAACGGTAACAGATCAACGCAACGCGCCCATGAACGCAAAAATACCTTTTTCATGTAGGTCAGTATATCAAGATGTCGCTAGAAGAAAAAGCTACGCGGACGTCTGGCGAGATGCCATGGTGAGCGCGCGATACGCCCGCATAGCTCGATATAACGCAAGCGTCTGATCAGCCACACGATCCCACGAGAAAAACGTTGTTACAATCGATGTTGCAAGTTTCGAGCGTTCCAACAAATCCTCTCGTTGTTTGAACGTTTGTTCTAACGCTCGACACAAATCTTCGACATCTCCCACACGAAAGAGTGTACCAATCGGTTGATCGGCGTGCTGTGTCTCGATGACTTCGCGATTCGCCGGAATATCACTTGCAACCACTGGAACACCAGATGCTAATCCTTCGAGTAGTGCCATGGACATGCCTTCCGTATGTGATGCTTGGATAAAGATCGATGCATTCGTAAATAATTCCACTAATGCGCGTCCAGTTTGATTTCCCAAAAAATGAATACGAGGATTTTCTGCCGCAAGTGTTTTCAGCGAATCCACATAAGCGCGTTGTTCAGGGTTATCTCCCACAATCACCAACTGTTGTTCTGTATCCAACTTTTTGAACGCGGCGATCAAGTCCTCTAGTCCCTTACAAGGAACAATTCGACCCACGGACAAAAAATAGGATTGCTTCGTAAGCCCAAATGTTTCTTCCAATAGTTTGGGTTCCAGGGCTTTCATCGTATGAACGCCATTGGGAATGACGGCGGTCTCACAGCCAAAATTTGTTCGAGAATACTCCTGCAGCGTCTCCGAGGACGTAATACTTTGGTGAGGAATCCGAAGACATGTCCATTCTCCCAAGGTAAGCATCCACCGCGCAAACCATGCCCATTTTTCTTGCGTACGGTCAATGCTCTGGAATGTCGCGATTACCGTAATACGAGGAGCAAGTAAACGTGGAATCCATGATAACAATGAGGGACCAACCCCATGAAAATGCAATACATCCGGACGTAAGAAAAAAATCGCATGAAATGCGCTCAAAAGCGTATGCGTAATCGCATCAAAATTCTTTGTGCGAAGCGAAGGAAGATGACAAAGATGCACGCCTTTGTAGCGAGTGAGATCGTGCGGCGTGTACCACGAACGCACATACACCGTGACCTCGTGGCCACGTTGAACCTGACGCGTGGAGATCTCGTCGACATGACGTTCAACACCACCGTACATCACGGGGATTCCTTTTTGACCAATATGCGCAATCTTCATAAAACAGCTAAATTTACAGAAAACGCGCGGATTTGTCAAGAATTCGGTTTCAAGCCCTGAATTCTCATGCGTTCCACCGAACTAACCATAACCTTTTCTTTTTTCTTCAGCCGCAAGGCCTACAATATCTTCATATGGTCTGGCGGGTGGCACGGCGAGACTATTTCGGGTGAGGACCGTTTTAGGGACGAACACGAAATAGATCGAGCCGGGACAGGACCCGCTAGGCGGCGAGAAAAACGAGCTGGAGGTCTAGTGGTTGAGCTGCACCATTACGCCGCCCAAAAACGTTTTGGCAAATAAGTAA
>CAZOCX010000080.1:0-1919 GCA_964578475.1 uncultured Gammaproteobacteria bacterium
TTACACTCGTGCTTTATGCCGCTCTTGTTTGCTTAAAATGCTTTTGCGTAGGCGAAGGCTTTTGGGCGTGACTTCCAGCAATTCATCATCGCCCAAATACTCGACCGACTCCTCTAACGACAACACATGCGGTTCATCAAAGTGCTCGGATTCGCCCTCACCTTTGGAACGAATATTGGTGAGTTTTTTGGTTTTGCACACATTGACTTCCAAGTCTCCGGCGCGGGCGTGCTTTCCCACAATCATGCCTTCGTAAATTTCCACACTCGGTCCGATAAACAGCGTTCCCCGTTCCTGCGCATTTAACAATCCATACAAATTACTCGCACCTGACTCATGCGCAATCAATGATCCGTGCGGTGCTGCGTTAATTTCACCTAAGTACGCGTTGAATCCGTGAAACAACGTATTGATGATGCCCTGACCTTTGGTGTCGGTTAAAAATTCTGTGCGATAACCAATCAATCCACGTGTCGAAACCACATAGTGGAAATGTGCAACCCCACGATCTACATGCATGTTCACCATTTCTCCTTTGCGTCGTCCCATTTGTTCGATCACGGTTCCCATGTGCGCTTCCGGAGATTCGATATACACATCTTCAAACGGTTCGAGTTTCTTCCCGTTTTCTTCTTTCATGATGACTTCGGGTCGCGCTACCTGAAATTCATATCCTTCGCGTCGCATTTTTTCGATCAAAATTGAAAGATGCAATTCCCCGCGCCCTGAAACCGTGAATGACGAATCCGATCCTTCGACGCCTTCGACGTGCAGCGCAACGTCATTGAGAATTTCGCGTTCTAATCGTTCTTTTAATTGTCGCGCTGTAGAATACGTCCCTTCTTTTCCGGAAAATGGCGACGTGTTCACGGAAAATCGCATTTTGACCGTGGGTTCATCAATGTGAATTGGCGGCAATGCAATCGGATGCTCGGGGTCAGCAAGTGTTTCTCCGATTTTCACACCATCGATGCCGGAAACGGCCACAATATCTCCGGCGATAATTTCCGGAGTTTCAACGCGATTCAATCCATCAAAAGTCATCACGGCAGTAGTCTTGCCAGGAAGCATCGTACCATTGGTCTGCATGCGCATCACAGATTGATTCGGATGAAGAGTTCCAGATTGCAACTGCCCAATCGCGATCGAACCTTTGTAATGATCATAGGCAATGTTCACGACCAACATCTGGAGCGGAGAATTTCCGACCGATGGTTCGGGAATATGCTGCACAATGGTTTCAAACAACGGCTCGACATTGTTCATGGTCGAAAGATCTGCTGTGAGTCCAGCTTTACCTTGAACGGCCGAAGCATAAATCACTGGAAAATCTGCTTGCGCATCGGTTGCTCCCAAGTCCACAAACAAATCAAATGTTTGATTGAGCACCCATGCACAGCGCGCTTCTGGCAAATCGATTTTGTTGATCACCACAATAATGCGATGACCAGCATCCAATGCTTTCTTTAAGACAAATTTGGTTTGCGGCATGGGGCCGTCTTTGGCGTCCACCAGCAAAATTGCACCATTCACCATGCTCATGATGCGCTCAACTTCTCCACCGAAATCCGCATGACCGGGTGTGTCGACAATATTGATTTTGTAATCCCGGAATTTCACTGCGGCGTTTTTTGAAAAAATGGTGATGCCGCGTTCTTTTTCGAGTTCATTGGAATCCATGATCAGCCCTTGGGTGTCTGCTTTAATGCGAAAGGCATCGGATTGACGCAATAACGCATCGACCAAGGTGGTTTTCCCGTGGTCAACGTGAGCAATGATCGCAACGTTTCGAATATTTTTGGATGTCATAAAAAATTCAACCCGAGGATGACCCAACCGGGGTCTTGTTAACTAACAACAAATCATACAGATTTCTTGACTCTGAGTCAAGCAATACTATCGATTTCCTAGATTTTTAC
>CAZOCX010000080.1:2019-3925 GCA_964578475.1 uncultured Gammaproteobacteria bacterium
ACCTTTACAGAACCTCGTCGGCCCCAATATCCACTTTTCCATCGAGCATTCGGTCATCGCCGTCCATATCGTACAGTGGCGCGCCAGTGCGTCTTCCTCGCCCAATGAGTGGAGAAGTCCGTTGAAGATGATAATTACCGGCAGCGGGATTCACGAAAAGAGGGTCAAGATTATCTATTGAATGACACTCTTTTTTGGCTTTTGCGCATGCGTAAGAAAGAGACAGGCCTTGTCCGTTCAAGAAGAGAAACGACTGATAGCCCGAAAAGGCGTTAAAATCCGATAGAATTCGACTCGCATCTTGGGCGGTTACACGCGCAACGGTTTTGTTATCGGCAAAAATGTTATTTCCAAGTGTCATCTCTGGTATGAATGGAGCCTGCGTCTGAATAAAAATCCCTGTCAGATTGTCGACAATCGTGTTGTTGATAACCGAAAGACCAGAAGGGTCGGTTACATTCACGCCAGCCCAGTTTCCGGCGAAGATATTGTTTTGAACCGTGACTGCGGATCCGCTCATGATCATCACTCCATTTCGGTCCACATTTTTGACGATATTCGCGTCAACAAGAATATCTTGAGCACTGGATAGTGTCATTCCGCCTTCACTGCCTGTAATCGTATTCTTCATGATTCGCGCGTTTGTGCTTCCACGAATGCTGATGCCATCGCCCAACGTATCCTGAATCGTCGTTTCTTCAACGGTAATATCACTCCAGTTATTGAGGGAAACCCCTGTATTTCCACCCCATACAGTATTATTTTGCATGATAAGCCCGGTTTCCCCTCCACTTCCTCGTGATGCAAGATTTCCACCGCCTTGGACGTTTTTCCAATTGTTATCGTAGGCCTGATTATCCTGAATCGTGATCTCTTTTGATCCCGTACCAGCGAGAATACCGTGTTCACCATTTCCATAGGCGATATTCTGTTCGACAAGAACACGTTCACTGAAAATCGGCATGTAAATGCCAATCAAGCCATTCTCAAATGAAGTATTCCCGCGGACGACAACATCTGAAGAGTTGAATATACAAATGCCTTTTTCTACCGCGTTGCTGGTGATATTATTCTCGACGAGAATATTGTGAGAACGTTCGCTCCAGATATTCGTTGCCTTTGATCCCAAGGTACGTTGATTGCGGATGGTCACAAAAGCCGTATCGTGAAGATGGTAGGCGAGGTAGACAGGTTGTCCTTGGTCGTTTCCAAGTGTTACGTCATTCACCGGCATATTTCGACCGGGCCATTGGTCAAGAATTGTACGCGTTTCCTCGCTCTGGCCACCTTTTTCAGCTGGAATGTCTACGGCTTCGGCAAATATTCCTGTGGCATAGATCGTATTTTGTTCTCCAGGCACAATCAACGCCATGGCTTCGGCAAACGTATTCACAGGCTCTTCTTCGGTGCCTATCCCGCCATCAGATGCATCACCATCCGCGTAAATCGTCGCTGCCCTGGATGGCGCTGTGAACGAAAAGAATGCGCCAATAAATATAAAAAGACTAACGATGAGACGTTGAGACGCAAATTTCATAGGAAATCCTTAAGAATAATACCGAATTTCTTTAGCTCAAGCTTAACCAAAGAATACGAGCTTGTCAACAGTTGCGGTGGCGGTTTACCTCAGAGAAAAATAAGACGGCCTCGCGGAGTGCGCAAGGCCGGTTTGACTGCATGGCTTCCCCGTTCCATGCGAGTCGGTTGTACGACTTGACCCCCTACACATTTTCTCGTACAGTTTCTTTCGTGAAACATACGGGGCTATCGTCTAACGGTTAGGACACCAGGTTCTCAGCCTGATAATCGGGGTTCGATTCCCCGTAGCCCTGCATCAAGAAATGGCCCCGACCTTTGTCGGGGTTATTTCTTGATGAAAGAGATGAAAAGGGGAATCGAAGCCGAC
>CAZOCX010000081.1:0-3883 GCA_964578475.1 uncultured Gammaproteobacteria bacterium
TGATACACTTTTGATACACTAGATATAGATTATTTATTCCCAAATATGGCCACTACAAAACGACGACTCAATGTAAGTCTTTCACCGCTCATGAATACTGCGGTAAAGAATCTTTCGCGACGTGATAATATGCCCGAAGCCACTAAAGCAGCGCAACTAATCCAGCTTGCTCTGGAAATTGAAGAGGATGATGTTTTCAACGCCATTGCATCTCAACGCGACACAAAAAACGCGAAATTTGTTTCTCACAAGTCTACGTGGGCCTAATGTTTGAGATTCAATACCACAAAAACGTTGTCGATGACGATATTCCCAAACTTTCTGCAGCTGTAAAGCAATCGATTCGAAATGCCATCGAGGAAAAACTGACAACCTTTCCCGAACAGTTTGGAAAACCATTGCGACGATCTCTAAAAGGCTATCGGAAACTGCGTGTCGGAGATTACCGCGTGATTTTCCGTATTGAGAAAAACGTTGTCAAAATTTTTGTTATCATGCACCGATCAATTGTTTACACTAAAGGAGAGCGTCGGTTACAATGAGCGGGCCTCCATAAGACTGGCTTGTCATCCGTCAAAAGATGTACTTTAATGACCCCATGAAAACAGCAGCGGTTCTTCACGGCAAAAGTTGTAACCCGGAAATGTTTTGGTATCGTTACGCCGAAGATGTGCTTCGCAAGGAAGGTTATAATGTCTGGCTTCCTACATTACCCGCATCGGAATCTGCAGATCGAACCATCTGGGTACCGTTTATCCAGGAACATTTTACGTTTACTGAAGAATCTATTCTCGTAGGTCACTCGGCATCCAATCCGGTAATTTTAGAAATCTTAGAAACGCTTCCCCATCCTGTGCAGAAGGTAATATTGGTTGCGGGTTTTGCAAAACCGCTCAACAATACTCCACATCCGTCTGTGAAAGATTCGTATGACTGGAAAAAAATTGGCGCAAACATTCGTGAGCTCTACATCATCAACTCGGACAACGATCCGTACGGCGCAGATCACCATGCCGGAAGATATATTTTTGAAAAACTCCATGGAACACAAATCATTATGCATGGAGAACGGCATTTCGGATCGATTCGATTTAATCAACCCTATAAAGAGTTTCCATTGTTAAAACGATTACTTGTTGCTGTCTAATTCGGATCACAGAATAGGACTTGGAACATACCGACACTTCAAAGGAAAGTTGTACGAAGTGATCGGCGTTGGATATCACAGCGAAACATTGGAGGAAATGGTCGTGTATCGCGCGTGCTATGAATCCAAAAAATTCGGCCCGAATGCTCTATGGGTTCGGCCGAAAAAAATGTTTCTCGAAACCGTCCTAGTGGATGGAAAACACGTTCCAAGGTTCATGTTCATCAGGTAACAAAAAAATTTGCTTTAGAAGATTTTTTTGCTATGGTAAGGAGGATGAAGCTGATCTTCCGAAATTTATTGCGCCGAAAAGTCCGCACGGTCCTCACGATCGGCGGCATTGTGATTGGCGTATTTGCGTTGACAGTGATGGGCGCCATGTCCGAGAAATTGAATAAGCTCGTGAAAGGCGGCGAGGATTATTATGGAACAAAAGTATTGGTCGTTGATGGTCAGTCCTCTGCGTTTTTTGGCGGCGCGCCGCTCATAATCGACAAACGCGCAGAGATTGAAAAGGTTGAAGGCGTGAAATACGTATCGCCGGACGTTTCGTTGCTGTTAGATCAAGAAACAGGCGCTACATTCGGTGCACCGGCGATGATTGTGTCATACAGCCCTGAAGCTAGACCTTATGAATCATTTAAATTAAAAACAACCTCTGGCCAAATGATCCAATCTACCGATCGCGGAAAAGTCGTAGTGGGCGCAGATCTCGCGGAAACAAAAGGAGTAACGTTGGGTGATACGATCAAACTACGGGATCGAAATTTCGAAATTATTGGAATTTTAGAAAAAACGCTCACAGCACCAGATTCTTCCGCGATTGTTTCGCTGAACGATGCACAGGAAATACTATTCGCGACTCTTCCTGATGCATTCAAGCAAACTTTAAAAGCCGAATCCATCACGTCATCATTTGCCGTATACCTCAATGACATTTCCATGGGCGAAGAAGTTGCCAAGCGCATTAATGAACAAGTTGGTGGAGTGAAAGCATACGGCCCATCATTTTTTGAACAGCAAATCAGTCAAGGTACCGCAATCTTCAATGCCATTATTTTGTCCGGCGCGTTGATTGCGATTATTGTCGGTGGATTTTCGATCATGAACACGTTAACGTTTGCCGTGATTGAACGAACGCGGGAAATTGGAATCAAAAAAGCCGTAGGTGCACGCGCAAGTCGGATCTTGCGCGAATTTTTACTCGAAGCCGCGGCAATCGGTGTGATCGGAGGGATTGTTGGACTCGTCTTAGGTACGCTCATGACCATTGCGATCAATGCGGGTATGCGTAACAGCGGAATCGTGCTGTTTCTCCTTACTCCGCGACTTGTGATTTCCGTGTTTATTTTCGCCATTGTCATCAGCGTGATCGCGGGATTCTTCCCGTCACGCCGCGCATCACGACTCAACCCTGTTGAAGCTTTGCGTTATGAGTGACATCATTGCACGTACCATTAATCTCGAAAAAACCTATCATGCCGGCGAGCATAATGAGGTTCGTGCTGTGCGTGGAATTTCCACAGAATTTCGTGCAGGCGAATTTGTGGCAGTGATTGGTCCATCGGGATCTGGAAAATCCACATTCATGCATTTGCTGGGCGCGCTCGATACGCCCACGGATGGAGACGTAGAAATTGCCGGCAAGTCGCTCCAACAACTTTCGCATAACGAACGTGCAGATTTGCGCGGCAAAGAACTCGGATTTATTTTTCAGGGATTCAATTTGCTGCCCACGCTGACGGCACTTGAAAATGTCATGCTGGCTGGTGAATACGCAGGATTACCGGGAAAGTTAACTGCGGAACGCGCCCCCACATTACTCGAGGAAGTCGGACTTTCCGAACGCATGGATCACATGCCGTCAGAGTTGTCGGGCGGCGAACAGCAACGTGTAGCGATTGCACGATCGCTCATGAATGATGGCCGCTTGATTCTCGCTGACGAACCCACGGGTGAACTCGACACGCACAATTCCGAAGTCATCGTGAATGTACTCAAAGACCTTGTTACGCGAAAAAACAAAACTATTGTCATGGTCACGCACAACGAGGATCTCACGAAATTCTGCGACCGCACCATCAAAATTGTCGATGGCAAATTGGCTTAATTGAAAATAGGGCCGAAACCCAACCGACAACTATTTTTTCTTGGAGCGATAGACGATTTCAATATTGTTCCCGTCCGGGTCGTGGAGGAAAGCAATGTATTGGTCTTCGCGATGCGGTCGTGGTCCGGGAGCGCCATTGCCCGTGCCGCCGTTTTCTAAACCGGTTTTGTAAAACCGTTCAACGATTTCTTTGTTTTTTGCACGAAACGCCACATGCATTCCCTGACTCAAATAATTTTCTTTGCGTAACCATACACCGGCTCCTTCTGGACTCCGAAAACCCATTTTGTCTTCGGCTTCTCTGGCGATGGTGTATCCCAAAACTCCAAGAATTGCGCTATAAAACTTTTTGCTGCGCTGAAAATCACTCACACGGAAAGAAACATGGTCGATCATATATCGTTATCGTACCATACCTGTCAATACTTGTATTTTATCTATAGTTTGCCACAATAGTCTAAGAAAGATCCTTCTTTTTTAAGTAATGACTATAAAATACTAACCTCTACCTCCATGAATCAAAACGAACACACGAGATATACCATCGCGCATTTTAGGAGGGTAGCTCCAGTGGATCCACTGAATGAAATTTTAGGTGGCGGGATGTGCAGGCGGGCCGTCGAGTT
>CAZOCX010000082.1:0-3878 GCA_964578475.1 uncultured Gammaproteobacteria bacterium
TGCGCGAGTTTGAGGAGCGAAGCGACGAAAGGCGAGCGCCGCGAGGCGGGGCCGAGTGCAATTTCCGTTAGGAAATTGACACGTGGCCGAGTCCTAAATTTCGCCGCTGCCCCGGACAACGAAGTCGAGCGGAGCGAGACGAGGCGAAAGTCCCCTCGGGTCCACGGGTCATCATGGACTTTAGGTTCCGTGAGTCCACTTCGTGAACTCACTCCACCTTTTGTCCATGTGCCCCTTTCCCCACTCCGACTTCGCGTCGGAGCGGGGACCCCGTTTAGCGCGCGCCGCGAGAAGGGGATCAAACATGAACTGCTTCATGTTTGATCCGGTTCCGCCGATAGGCGGAAATCGCCGATGTCTCGTGTAAACGAGACCGGCGATAGGAGGACGACGGCTTCGAGCGTTAGCGAGAAGACCGGTGACCGAGTCCTAAATGCAGAGTGCGACGACGGCCGGGGGAGAAGGAGTCCTTGTGTAAAACACTCGTGATCGAGCCCCCAGATTCACTACAATAACAACGCAACCGAATGAACATCATAGTCTCCGGCTCCATTGCCTACGATCGCATTATGGTTTTTCCGGACTATTTTAAAAACCATATTTTGCCGGAGAAGATTCATAATATCAATGTCAGTTTTTTGACGGGCGACCTCAAAGAGAATTTCGGTGGTTCGGCTGGTAACATTGCCTATAACCTCGCGCTTCTCGGAGAACAACCGAAGATTATTTCTGTAGCTGGGAAGGATTTTGGAAACTATAAAGAATATTTCGAGAAAAACGGGATGGATTGTTCCGGGATAAAAATTATCTCAGAGGAGATTACGGCTGTCGCTCATATTATCACCGACATGGCTGACAACCAGATAACAGCGTTCCATCCCGGTGCAATGAAATATTCGGCTGGTGAGATCACAAAGAAATTATTGGAAAATGCGCTGGCCATCATTGCTCCCGGTAACAAAGACGATATGGAGCAATATGCTGAGATTTATAAAAATAACAACGTCCCCTATATTTTCGATCCTGGGCAGCAAATAACTGCTATCGATGCCATGGAGCTAAAGGACAGCATGAATGGAGCCAAAGCATTTATTTCGAACGATTACGAGCTCAGTCTCGTCTTGGCCAAAACAGGATGGATAGAGCAGGATATTCTGGATAGAGCAGAGATATTAGTGACAACGCTTGGGGAAAAGGGGTCGGTAATAAAAACGAAGCACGATGAGTTTATTATTCCGTCTGCCAATACCCGGGAGCTAAAAGATCCGACTGGAGCAGGAGATGCTTATCGGGCGGGCTTCATCAAAGGCCTCATCAATCAGTGGCCATTGGAGAAAACTGGACGTTTGGCGAGTGTGGTCGCGGTGTATGCGGTGGAAGCTTACGGTACACAGAACCATCAATTTAGCTGGGAAGATATTTGTGAAAGATATAGAGAAAATTTTGATGAAGGAATTTAGGACAAAAAATCGTACAATCAAATAATCTTTAATGAAGACAAAATGGATTACGAAATAAAAGACAAAAATTTAGCCGATCATGGAAAAAAGAGGATCGCCTGGGCGGAGGAGGATATGCCAGTTTTGGGGGCAGTAAGAGAGAAATTTACGCAAGAAAAACCGCTCGCGGGACTCAAGATGTCGGCGTGCCTCCATGTAACGGCCGAAACAGCCAATCTCGTCAGAACATTGAAAGCCGGAGGTGCGAATATTCTTCTATGCGCTTCCAATCCTCTTTCGACTCAAGATGATGTGGCGGCCAGCTTGGTTCGAGATTTTGACATTCCTGTTTTTGCTCTAAAAGGTGAGGATAAGGAAACTTTTTTTCGGCATTTGGATACCGCCATTAAACACACACCCGTAATTACCATGGACGACGGGGCGGATTTAGTCTCTACGATTCACAAAAATTATCCTGAGATGCTTCCTAAAATGATTGGAAGCATGGAGGAGACAACCACAGGGGTTATTCGTCTTCGTGCGATGGAAAAGGATCGAGCACTGAAAATTCCGGTAGTAGCGGTCAATGACGCCCAGACGAAGAATATGTTTGACAATCGCTACGGTACGGGACAGTCAACCATCGATGGAATCATTCGAGCGACGGACATCCTGTTAGCTGGAAAGAACGTGGTGGTCGCGGGCTATGGCTGGTGCGGTCGGGGTCTTGCACAAAGATCAAGTGGTATGGGTGCACATGTCATTGTGACGGAAATCGATCCGATTAGGGCTCTAGAAGCCTCGATGGACGGTTTTAGGGTTATGCCAATGAACGAAGCAGCCAAAATTGGTGATCTTTTTTGTACGTTGACGGGTGATATTAACGTGATTGATGTTAATCACTTTAAGATCATGAAAGACGGTGCTATTATTTGTAACTCTGGGCATTTTGACGTAGAAATCAATGTCGAAGGCTTAAAAAGCATTGCAAAAGATGTCCGTCAAGAGATAAGGAATTTCGTCGACGAATATGTGCTGGAAGACGGGCGCCGGATACGCCTTTTGGCCGAAGGACGGCTGATAAATTTGGCTGCAGCCGAGGGACACCCTGCTTCGGTGATGGATATGAGTTTTTCAACTCAGGCACTGGCTGGCGAGTGGGTAGTAAAGAATAAAGGGAGATTGGAGGCGAAAGTTTATAATGTTTCCAAAGAGATCGAAGATTATGTTTCTAGATTGAAGCTTGATTCGATGGGGATAAAGATTGATCAATTGACGGACGAACAGAAGAAATATTTATCCAGTTGGCAAGAAGGGACCTAGAATAAGATATGCCAACATTATTTTCCTCACACATATGAAAACGAAAATCATTATCGGGATCATAATTGCATTCATAGTAGCTATTGCACTTCCTGTGCTTCTAATTAAGGATGCCAGCAATTTAAGTGCTGAAGATATAACATGCGCGAAGCGTGATACTAATATGATTCTGGAAAATCCTATTGAGCGACTCTTAATTTTGAAAACAGTCGTAGACAAAAAAGAGGGTGATACTTTTTTCACAAGCGCTTACACAATCGCTGGCATCAAGTATGCAACTGTAGAGCTTGTCTGCGACCAACAATCAACAGTTACATGGAGAAGATGGTTCGGAAAATAATTTACATCAGCTAACAATGAATAACTGGCTCACGCGCCAAATATCACAAAGAAGGGAATCCAACGCTTACGGCTATTGTCCCAATCCACGGTAAGGAAATTCCCCATGGCACTTTTCATTCTATTTTGCCCCAGTCAAGATTAAAAGAGGAGGATTTTCAAGGGTGAAAAAATAAGTTAAACTTCATATCACGCGCGTGATACGCAATTCAAAAAATATTTTTTTAACAATTATGAACATTTTGATAGACTTTTTAAAAAGGGAGTAAATTTATTTAAAATAAACATATTACATTATGATTACATACATACTATTTATCGCCGGTTTTTTTATTCTCATCAAAGGGGCGGATCTTTTGGTCGATGGCTCAGCATCAATCGCAAAAAAATTAAAAATCTCAAGTATTGTCATTGGCCTAACGATTGTGGCATTCGGTACTTCCACCCCAGAATTTATTGTTAATATTTTTGCGAGTGCGCAAGGCAACAGCGAAATTGCAATTGGCAATATCTTAGGAAGCAACATCGCAAATATATTATTGATTCTTGGAATCTCTGCCATCATTTACCCCATAACTGCAAGGAGAAACACCGTTTTAAGAGAAATTCCATTGAGCCTTTTGGCCGCCGTTGTATTGGGCCTTATGGCTAACGATATGATTATTGATGGAGCGGGCTTTTCTGGTATCACAAGAATAGACGGTTTTATTCTTCTGTCTTTTTTTATTATTTTTCTTTACTACATTTTTGGAATTACAAAGTCAGATAAGGATATCG
>CAZOCX010000083.1:0-3749 GCA_964578475.1 uncultured Gammaproteobacteria bacterium
ATACTTTTTCTCCAGTCCGCAGGGCCTGCCCCGGGTCGACCATTTTGTGTTCGTCCCTCTAAACGGTCCTCACCCAAAATAGTCTCCCCGTGTCACCCGCGGACTGGAGAAAGGAATATAGAGATCTGACCTCTTCCCCATGTGGCGACAACGAAAACCTTTGCGAACGCTTTTGGCCCGTAGTGCAAGCGATAGCGACGAAGGGCCAAAAAGAGTGTGTTTTCGTGTTGCCACTGGGGGAGAGAAAGAAAATTGAATCGGGGCAGGCCCTACAAAAAAGATCCGTATTAACGAATCGACGTCAAACTTCTTATCTTTGGAAACGGGCCGAGAAAGAGCATTTGTGGTATAATATTGTCACGTATTTATTAATAGAAATTGATGCCACGGACGAGTCCGTCACAATCGCAAAGTCCACTATTGGATGATGAGTTAGTATTTGCATCATCGCAATTTGTCGTGAAATCGAACACAGATTCTTCTGTACCCACGACTTCGGAACGTCTTCCGGAAGCTACCCGTCCACGACCGGTGTTGGCGCAACCGTTAATACGGAACACGGAAGATCAAGTAACGAGAAAACCGTCCTCGGAGGATGTGTTTATGATGCCGCGATCAACGTCCACCTCGCCGTTTCGCGCGAGGGTGAAAAATATTGCACCCACGGCCAAGCCAGCTGCTCTAATCCAAGAAAAAGTGTTACGCCCTCGGACGCCAGTTCACCCCGTACCCACTACTCGTAAGCTTCCCTATGTACCGGTTATATCGAACGACGCTCAACCCAGCTCAATACACAAGGAATTGTCTGCTTTTTCGCTACCACGATCAGAAGAACGCGCGAAACCACTCGCTCTTCGTCAACCAGCACCGAAGTTGCTTACCGATGATCCGACCCTTCCGGTCGCAGATGTTGTTTCGCAGCGTCAGCAACTTTTTTTCGACGATGTGCTTTCACGAAGATTCCGTAGCATGGTGGATTCCTATGCGCATGGTGTGCGAACACGCGAGCAACTTTCCGAGTTGATTGTTCGGTCGATCAAAGTTGGGGGCCTGGGTCTTTCCGAGCAGCAAGCTCTCGCGGTCATGACTACAGTAGATACATTACTTTCGAAACGCGGCATGCAAGTCGCTCCAAAACTGTGGCCTAAGCAATCCGTCGATGCCAATCCCTTTGAAGCTCCGAGGACGATTTTGTCCCACGTATCAAATCCCCATATCGAACGGATTTCTGAAGTGCAGAAAATTTCCGAAACGCAAAAATTATCGAACACGACTTCATGGACGGAAGATCAAGCGCCGACCATCACTGAATCGACGCACCTTCCTGAAACTTCAACCATTCCAGTGTTGCAGAACATTCCGACCCCTCAACCATCGATTCCTGTGCCAATCTATGGAGCATCGGCAGAACCACGATCGCGGAAACGTGTGACAGTTTCCGATCCTTCACGTCCAACAGTCACCGATGTGCGCCGCCCCGTCGTTCCCATGGGATTAATTGATGAGTTGCAAGCCATGGATTTGAAAGACTTCCGAAGACTGGGGGAAAGTGCAGAAGAAGCAGCAGCAGCCGTGCGAGAAAAAATGGAGACATTGTCGCAAGATTCTTTTACCGAAAAACTGAAAGGTATTTCCGCGTGGCAACAGTCTCCAATTCATCGTCTATATCTTGCGATGGGCCGCGAAAGTGTGATGGCAGGGACATCCATCCGCGATCTCGTCGAACAACGCCATGCGGCAAACCAACCGTTTTTAACAGAAGAAGAATTCCACGTGATTGCTGACCTTAACCATAGTTTACGTTTCTAACATGCACGAAATCGTTCCACAATTTATCGATGTCGAAGACAAAATTATCGGACCTCTATCCGTACGGCAGTTTGTAACGGTTTTAGTGACTGGTGGGCTGGTGTATCTGGAGTATAAAATTTTCGGTTTTCTCCCGTTTTTACTTTTCGGCGTTGTGACTGCTGGGGTCGGTATCACATTCACGTTTGTGAAAGTAAATGGACAGCCCTTCCACTATGTTGCATTAAGTATTATTCAGACTTTTAAGCGACCGCGGTTGCGTGTGTGGAAGAAATCCACCGTGTATGTTGTGCCGGAAAAAGTCGAGATCGCAAAATCGATCTATCACACGGTCCCCAAGCCGATGGTTTCGACATCGCGCCTTCGCGAACTGGCACTCATTGTGGACACCGGTGGCATTCCACATCATCCGTTCAACTAATATGGCAGAGAACCTTCATTCTGATTCGATGACTGGCGGCAGCAACACTGCCGCAACGCAAAATTTTTTAGATATTTTTGAAATCAAAGAAAATACCGTTGTGTTAAAGGACGGCACTCTCCGCGCTGTGGTGCTTGTTTCTTCCATGAACTTCATGCTGAAATCGGATGATGAACAACAAGCCGTGATTGCCGGATATATGCAATTTTTGAACTCATTTGATTTTCCGCTCCAGATCGTCATTCAATCGCGCAAATTACGGATTAAGGAATATCTCGAAAAACTGAAGAATGTTGCCAAAGAACAAACCAACGAGTTGCTTCGAATGCAGACATTGGAATACCGCGAATTTATCGGCGAATTAGTCGACATCGCCGACATCATGACAAAACGGTTTTTTGTCGTGGTTCCCTATGCGCCAGGGGAGAAAAAGGGCGAAGGCCGTCGAACATTTTGGCAGCGCGTTTCGAATGTGCTGTCTCCCGAACGTGTGATCGTTTTGCGGGAAGAGCGATTCTTAAAATTTCAAGAAGAACTTACCAAACGCGCAAATTTCATTCAAGAAGGGCTGCAGAGTTTAGGGCTTGCGACAGCGCGTCTCGACACGCAGAGTCTCATTGAGTTGTTCTATACCACCTACAATCCGGAGACGTCGCCGCAGCAGGACTTAGTTCCGGTCGAACAATTGCGCGTCGAATAACCTGCAATTCATGAATCCAACTCCTACTTCCCAAAACCAAACGCATGAGACGCTTGAAAGCGAGAAGGTTTATCGTAAAGGAATTGTTACTGTTCGTGATCTCATTGCGCCGTCTGCGATGCAAGTTCAGCCTCGGTATCTTCGCCTCGGGTCGAAGTTTGTTAGTACGCTGTTCGTTGTCTCGTATCCACGTTATCTGAACGTCGGATGGTTTAGTCCGATCATCAACTTGAGCTTGCCCATGGATATTTCGATGTTTTTCTATCCCATCGATGCGACGGTTGTGTTAAAACAATTACGGGACAAAGTCGGACAAATCGAAGCGCAGTTATCCTTAGATGAACAACATGGAGCGCCACGCGATCCGGTTCGCCAAACAGCGTTGCGGGATATTGAAAAATTGCGAGATGACATCACGCAGGGAATCGAACATTTTTTTCAATTCGCACTTTACCTCACGTTGTATGCGGATACGGAAAAAGAACTCAACGAGCTCTCGGAACATGTGGAAGGTTTATTAGGCGGAAAACTCGTTTACTCGAAACGCGTCATGTTTCAATCCGAGCAGGGATTTAATTCTACGCTTCCATTGGGGAACGATGAATTGTTCATCACATTCAACTTCAATACTTCTCCCACGGCGTCGATGTTTCCATTTACCTCGTCGGAACTCTCGAGCGACAATGGAATTTTGTATGGCCTCAATCAGCACAATAATAGTTTGATCCTCTTTGATCGATTTAGTTTACAGAATGCGAATTCTGTGGTGCTTGCAAGTTCCGGTGCTGGAAAAAGTTATGCCGTGAAACTCGAAATCCT
>CAZOCX010000084.1:0-3707 GCA_964578475.1 uncultured Gammaproteobacteria bacterium
CAGTTCCTTACTCAACGAAAGACGTTGTTCAAGTTTCTGCTGTTTTTTTTTTTTTTTTTCATCTGCGTTAAGAAGTTTTTCGAGTTGCTGCGCCGCATCTCCGACTTTCACCACAGACTCTAACCGAGTAGTAAAATCTTCGAGCGATGGCATCGGCCCGGTCCATCCATATTCGGTCCAGGCAAATTGTGTATGATACGTTGCTGCAGCCTGCCCACGATCATCGCGCGGCGTGAGCGTCGAAGCTAAACGGAATAATTCGCGTTCTGCTTTCTGTAGCCAGGAAAGTTGTGTAGGAGTTAACACCATCTGCAACTCTTCTTGCGTGATGGTTGAATCGTGTTGTTGAATCTGTTCTTTTAAGAACCCCGAAAGATACCCCTGATTCCACTCTAATAAATTCGGAACCATGCCATGCGTCCAAAGCAGATGTTTTGCTGCATGGAATTGTCGAAGCCAGTCGAGAAGTTCAGCATCCGAACACTCTCGCGGATTTACAGCACGTAGTTGTGAAGCCATTCGTTCGAGATTTCGTGCATCTTCCACTACGCGATTCAGATGTTCTTTGAGAATTTCGGGATCCTGAAGAATCGTCTGAAAATACTCTTCCCCGGCTTTGTTCCAATCCGATGCTAACGCATACATGCGCTGTCCTCCATCATGATAGTCGGATGAAAAACTCGAAAGCCCAATGCCCGAATTCTGTTTTAACTCCACGGCCAGACCATCCATGTAGCAGGTGTGAAACCATGGAATCGGATACTCGCCTAAAATCATCCAGTCATTCTTCATGGTGTAATGAAGATAATTTTCGTACGACTCCGTGATCCGCATCGACTTCGACACGATCACCATCGTGAAACACTTTCGTGGCAAATTTTGTTCCAATCACACACGGCTTTTTCATTTCTCGCGCAACAATGGCGGCATGTGATGTAATGCCTCCGCTATCCGTGACAAATGCGGAAGCACGATACATGGCAGGCAACAAATCCGGGTTGGTTGTTGTCGCCACTAAAATATCTCCATGCTGCACTTTCAAAACTTCCGACGCATCGTGAAGAATTTTCACGGTGCCTAAGACTTTTCCTAAAAATGCGGATTGGCCATTCACATGATCTGTATTGGTCACTTCCTCTTCATATACATATGTTCGATAAAATGCGTCGATTTCTTGGGGCGGAATAAATGTGTCGCCCTGTTCGGTAAAGACCATCAAGAGATGTTCCCGACGACGCAAGATCGATTCGCGTTCCACGGGTTTACCAGAAAGCAATGCTAAAATTTCAGAACGCTCTGCATAACGAAACCATGAAATTGGCAAAAAGTGCCGTTTCCCTAATTCACGAAAGAGCATATCTGATACCAGATGAAACAAATGACGAATATCCACGCGATACGCTTTCAAATACGTAAATACGCGCGCTGCTTCAAACAGATAATGCTCCTGCTCGGTGAGTTGCAATGCGTTCTCGATCTGACGTTGGGAGGCTTGTAATTCTTGGAAATGCGATTCGTGACGCTTCAAATCGTCAGCGAGTTCATCTCGACGACGTTCGTATAATTTTTTCGCACGCAATAATACATCAGAGTTCCTCAACTCCGGACCCTGATATCCATAGTTGAGCGATGCATAGTGTTGCACATGCATTGCGAGCTCGGAACTTTTTTCTAATGCCTCGATGGTTTCAAATGCTAATACCAACTTCAACAAATCACGCTGTTCATACCATGCTACCGTTTCCCGGTCTGGACTCATCAACGTATTCAATTCCTGCTGCCGCTCTTCATCCGAACGATTGCGCGACGCGAGAATCTCGCGACAACGTGTGGATAGAAATCCATGATGATAATCACTCGCAACCGGAATCAACCCTACACCGTTCAATTCCAAATAATCTTCCCACATTTTCTGAAACCAGGGAATCATTTCGATGTCCGACACCGCACTTACATTCGCGCGAAGAATCTGCGTTGCTATTTCTTCAATGGATTGTCCCAACTGTTGATGATCCTGTAACAACTGCGACAACGAAATTTCTTGATGCTCCAATTTCTTTAATAGTGCTTTTCCAAATGCGATCCAATTCGTTCTGTCGATGGCAGATTTTCCATAATCATTCTGAATATGCGCGGTTTGCACCTTGGGTGTGAACGGCATATATTTTTTAGCGCGTTTCGAATGAAAAAACCCGTCAGGAATAATTTGCCATGCATACAAATTGACGTTGGTTTCCTCCACAAAGACTTCAAGCGATTTGGGATCCATAGTTAATCTAGTTTTCGCACAATGCCTGCTGCGGCGTCAACTTCCACGCGGTCGCCATCCTTAAAAACCCGTGTTGCAGTTCTGGTACCAATGACACATGGTTTTTTCAATTCGCGGGCAACAATCGCCGCATGACACGTAACCCCTCCTTCGTTTGTTACAAATCCACCAGCAATTTTCATGACCGGTAGCAAATTGGGATTCGTTGCCGCAGAGACTAAAATGTCCCCTTTTTGCATCTTGGACATATCGTTTTCTGTCATCACGATCCGGACAATCCCGCGGACAGTCCCAGGGTATGCACAACTTCCCTGCAATTCGTTCACGTCTTGGACCTTTTCCTCGATCACCCTCTGTTCCCAACTTTCCGCTTCTTTTCCGGTAAAAACATCCAGGGTTCCATTGTGTGCATAAAGCGCACAAAACTTCCGACGATCATTCAAACGTTCCGGATCCACAGTTTGCGACCGTAACACCTCTGGCATTTCATCAATCGAAATCTGTCGCGCTTGCGTGGGTGAAATATAAAGCCTGCGCGCAACTTCGCGAAAAAACGGATCTAAACTGCGTTGGCACAGGTACACAGAATCTTTACGCAAGGCCTTTAAGTACATGAATGTCCGCGCCATTTCTAAAAAGTATTTCTCGCGATCGGAAAAACGGAGTTGTTGCTCGAGTTCTTTCTGGCGAATCTGTAATGCATTCCGATCGGCTTCGAGTTTGGAATACTCTGCACCTGCGTCCACTCCCTGATGCGCAAGACCAGAAAGATTTGCCAAAAAATACGTATGATCCACAATCGTAGGGCCATCGTATTGAAACTGAATCCAGTCATAATCCTCGACATGACGGTCTAAGAGTTCCAACAATTCAAGATCCACACTCCATGCGTCGCGTGTGGTCGCGCGCAAGAGCTCGTCTCGATTGTGATGTGCCTGAACTCTCGCTAAGAGCTTTAACAGATCGATATCTTGCTGTTGAATCAATGAACGCTCACTCGGTGTAGTCAGTACCGCCATCATTTCTGTCGCTGATAGATTTGTATGGGACTCTTTACAGCGCTGGGTCACAAAATCCGTGATGGTATTCGAAAGCGTAAAATGTTCAAAGTCCGCAAGGTTGCCTAAGTGTCCCCAGGGAATGGTTTCAAACCACAGTTCCCATAATTCCTTCCACCCAAAAATCATGCGTTCGGCATTCATATTTTGAAAATCCTGTTTCCGGAATTCTTTTGCATAGCGCACCAATTCCGCACATGTGCGCTCTTGCATCACGCGACAGCGATCAAACAATGCACGATCTTCGAGTCGTTGTAATGTACGAATTCCCATCTCTTTCCATGAACCTTTCTGTATACAAAATTTCCACGCACCCTCGCGCGACAGAAGCAACATTTCGGGATCATTGACACCAATTAACTCTTCCATGCGCACGCCAA
>CAZOCX010000085.1:0-3668 GCA_964578475.1 uncultured Gammaproteobacteria bacterium
GGAGATGGATTTTTTGTGGGATCCGTTATATTTACGAATGATCGCGATCTTCGAATTGACCGTGATCATTTTGTTATTATTTTACTATTACCGCCATCCACGAACGTCCAATGAATCTGGAAGCATCATGGTCAAAGAATTTTCACAAAATCTTACCGAGATTGCACGCGGTCATGGTTTTGACCCTGTGGTCGGGCGGGAAAAAGAAATTCGGCGACTGATTCAAATTCTTTCACGCAGTAAAAAAAATAATGCCATTTTAATCGGCGAATCCGGGGTTGGAAAAACAGCGATCGTCGAAGAGCTTGCAAAAGAAATCGTGGAAGGTCGTGTCCCCCCATTACTCCAACACAAAGAGTTATTAAGTCTCGACCTTGCGGGGATTGTCGCTGGCACTAAGTATCGCGGTGATTTCGAACAGCGGCTACAATTGATTGAAAGAGAAATTCAAGATGCAAAAGGAAAAGTCATTTTGTTCATCGACGAAATTCACACGCTAGTCCAGGCAGGCGAAGCCGAGGGCGGAATTGGTGCAGCAGATATTTTGAAACCCGCATTATCGCGCGGGGAAATTCAAGTCATCGGCGCCACCACCACGGAAGATTATACGGAGATTTTTCGTAAAGACACTGCACTCGATCGGCGTTTTCAACCCCTATTGGTTCCGGAGGTCACCGGCGCGATGACAGAAAAAATTCTGGAAGCATTACGTGAACGTTATGAAAAACACCACCATGTAAAGATTACCGACAAAGCATTGTACGAGGCCGTTTCCATTACAAAACATTTTTTACCAAAAAAACATTTTCCCGATAAAGCGATTGACTTAATCGATGAGGCTGGAGCGAAAGTTCATCTCTGGGCGATCCAAAATCCGCGTCATTCGTTCAAACTTCGGGATCCGGAAGTCACGCCGCAAGATGTGCGCGAGGTGTTGAGTGATTGGATCAATAAGGATCTCACAAAAAAACCTCCGAAAGCAAAACTCCAAACTCGAAAGAACGGTTTGAAGAAGAATGGGAAAAAATGAATTCCTGCGTGCTTTAGGGGTTAAACCCTGTACAGGGTTCATAATGTCAAAAAGTTAAAGAAAGTCTCTTCGTGTGAACCCGAAAATTCAGCTCGCGAACTTTTGGGTTCACGACTATTCGTGATGCAGAGCGTCGATGGGATTGAGCCGTGCAGCACGAATGGCAGGATAAATTCCTGCAAGCGTTCCAATGAGTGTCGAAAACACTAGAACGCCTACAATCAAATACAACGGAATTTCGATGATGTCTGTCAACGGCACACCTTGTTCGGATAACAAGCGATTGGCAATATAATTTGCAATCAAAGACAATCCATACCCCACACCCAATCCTAACGCACCGCCAAACATTCCGATTAACGATGCTTCGAGAGTAAACAATCGACGAATCGCACGTTTAGATGCGCCGACGGCTTTCATCACACCGATTTCACGTGTGCGTTCATAAATCGACATCACCATGGTATTCACAATACCAATTGCCGCAACACCCAATGCAATCGACCCGATAATCCCCAACACAACCTCGATCACTTTAAAAATATTCAAGATCCCTTCCAAAAAATCCTGGGCCGTGAACGTCCCGACGTTAAAATCCTGTTTAATTTGTTCTGCGATGGTCTCCGCAAGTTCGACATCATCGATTCCTGCCACGATCGACGGATACCCACGTTCATCAAAATCCGAGCGCAAGGTTTCCTTAGGACCTAGCTGTTCATTCCGTCCCACAAGCCCTAATTCCTGTTTCCGATTAAATTCCTCCCGTTCCTCTTCGCTCGGCCACTGATATTCTTTGCGTTTTGTTAGGGTCTTTGCCCATTCAATCGGAATAAAAATGGACATATCTTGTGGGCCCGGAGGAGTGACACCAATGATCGTCACTTCAATAGTGCTTCGATGATTTTTCCATTCGTCCTCACTTGCTCCTTCTGGTGGTAGCTGGTCATTCACGCCAAAGAACCCCGGATACGAAATCAACGCTACCTTCATGCCGATGACATCCTCGGCTTTTTCTAAGCCAAACCGCCGCCGATAACTATCTCCTACGACAGCAACATTGGTCTCGTCTCGCGACGCAAATACACGGCCCGCAGCCAAGGGCAATCGGTCTCCTTGTTCTCCCGCAACGTCAATCGCGGACAAACGCGGCCGCAATCGTTTTTCCGCTCCATTCACCGACGCCGTTAATACTTCATAATTCCAAATTTCAATTTCGGGGTATGCATATTCGACATGGGCCACGTTAGAAATCTTCCCAACAAGTTCATCCGTCAATTTCGTCGCATCCGGGTCATCCACCATATCAAATCCCCCACCGAACGGATCAACTTGTTCCACATCTTTGCTTCCGATAATTCGAATTTCCGACAATGCACCCATCGATTCGAGCTGTCCGATAAACGCATTACGAGCGCCCAATGCCACCGCAACCAAACTGACAACTGCAGTTACGCCCACAGCTACAGCGACAACCGTCAACAGCGTGCGAAGTTTTCGTCGCCAGAGATTCCGGAATGCCATACTAATCGCGTCGATGAATCGCATAGAGATTGTTATGTACTTCGAATTTTTCCATCTCGAAGTCGAATAATACGACTTGCAAACTTCGCCATCTCCGAATCATGTGTTACTAAGACAATCGTGAGTTTATTGTGCGTGTTCAGATGTTTTAACAATTCCATAATCGCTTTGCCGTTCTTGGAATCCAAGTTCCCCGTAGGCTCATCGGCGAGTAAAATGCGTGGCTGATTCACGAGCGCACGCGCAATCGCAACGCGCTGCTGCTGTCCACCAGATAATTGATTGGGGTGATGCGTTGCGCGATCTTGTAAGTCGACCATTTTCAACGCGAGCATGGCGCGTTCATGTTTTTCTTTATTTGGAAGCCGTGCAAAATACAACGGAAGCATGACGTTTTCGAAAGCGGAATAGGTGGTTTGTAAATTAAAATTCTGAAAAATAAAACCCACAGTCTTGTTGCGGTATGCGGAAAGTTTTTTATCCGATAACTTCGACAAATCTTGGGATTCCACAAACATGGTTCCTTTATCTGGTCGATCTAACCCGCCAATCAAATTCAAAAACGTGGATTTTCCAGAACCGCTCGGCCCCATGATGGCTAAAAAATCTCCCTCGTGAATGAGAAGAGAAATATTATCGAGTGCACGAATCATCTCGCCACCTAAACGATAGGTGCGACTTACCCCCTTAAATTCGATCATGACTACAGTATATCACTGATCGAAATTGTTACCCTAATGCCGTGAATCCAAAATTCGCGGCTAGCGGTAACGCGCTGACACAAGCTTCTTCCCGTGCTTCTTGCGATGCTTTTTTGCTGCGACTTTTTTGCTTTTGTTCATAATTGTTATGAATGTTTTCGTTCCACCCATGTTTCTAATGGTTCTTTGGAACTCCAAGCTTTTCCCTTAATACGATATTCATACCCCCAGTACGGAGCGATCCACGCTCGGAAAGAAGCCCGTCCTCCTTCGAAAATTCCGATGATCAAGAGAAGAACAAATAATCCAATCGTGAGGGCAAACAGAGGAGCATTTTCGGTCTTAGCAAAAACAATCATCATGGCAAAAACAATCATCCACATAAAAAACCATGATCTCCCTCGTTTGACCCGAAT
>CAZOCX010000086.1:0-3665 GCA_964578475.1 uncultured Gammaproteobacteria bacterium
CCGATGATCTTTTTCCATAGCCCTTCATCCCCGCCCCGACGTTACGTCGGGGCGGAGTATTCGGGCGAACATAATAAAACACTACGTCGAATTGTTTTCCTTTGATTCCGGCTTGGTTTGCTAATGCATGTTGGATTCCCATGGCGCTTAAACCAGGATCATTCCATCCTGAAGAACGGCCTTCCTCATTATCGGTCGTGGTTCCATGGACAAAATACGTAATATTGACGGGCATCTTGCGCTGAATACCGAAAGATTGTAACATGGGTGCGACTAGAATACCAGAACAAATCAGCTGGATGTCAATGTCCTCTCAATAAGAATTCAAACAAACGTGGGTTCTTATTGGGAGGAGATTTCTTGTACCTTTGATCCAGGGTTACGGGAACGTAACCCTTTAAGGAGCGGAAATGAACCTCCGCGCAGTACTAAGCCGACTCCTGATGGCGCTCGTGGCCACAGCTTCGAACGCGGTCGCGAGCACGATCTACGTGCCTGACGATTTCCCGTTGATCCAGAACGCGATCAACGCGGCGACGGACGGCGACGAGGTCGTCCTGCGGCCGGGGACGTACGCCGAGCGTGGGATCTATCTGACAGACCAGTCGATTCATGTTCGCAGCGAGAATCCCGACGATCCGGCCGTGGTCGCGGCGACGATCGTCGATGGGTGGAACTACGGCCAGCGGGATGACGGCGTGTTCGTCGCCCGGTCGGGGTCCGACACTACGACGGTTCTCGAAGGCCTGACGATCACGCGCGGTCAGGCCGAGTACGGCGGAGCGCTCTATATGCGGTCCTCCGGACTGACCGTGCGCAACTGCGTGATTACCTACTGCAATGCGGTTGCTGGCGGCGCGATCGCCGTGGAAGACTACACCTCTCTGATCGTGACCGGCTGTACGATGCAATACAATTTCGCCGAGTACGCGGGTGCCATCAACATCGAAGCCGAAGAGGGCTTCGGTGGCATTTACCGCATCGAGTTCACTAGGCTCGTAAACAATTCGGCGGAATTCCAGGTCGGAGCCATGCAGTCTTCGGACACCGTGCTGATCCGCAACTCCATCGTGGACGGTAACGGCGCGGAGTGGTCTGCTGGCGTAGTCTTCACCGACCACCAAGGAAGCCGCATCCAGAACTGCGTGATCGCGAACAACTTCAGCAGTGAAGTGGGCGGCGCGCTCTACCTGGACGGCACGACCACAGGAGCCGAGGTACGGAACAGCATCATCTGGGGCAACTACCCCGTACAGATCACAACCGAATCGCAAGGGCTTGTAGTGGAGTACAGCGACGTCGAGGGCGGATGGTGGGGTACGGGGAACCTGAACGCGAACCCACTCTTCTTCGCGAAGCCGTACTACGGCTTCGACTACCTACTCGGCCCGCAGTCGCCGTGCATCGACGCCGGTGACCCACTGGTCGAGGACGGCATCTACGACAGCCACCCGCGCTGGCCGCGGAACTACCCGAACGGATCGCGGTCGGACATAGGCGCGTACGGCGGACCCGCGAACATCGGCTGGCTCCGCAACTAGTCTCGAAGTTGCGCTGAAGCGACGAGCAGCGCATCGACAGCTACCGGCAACTCGTCGCAAGGCTCGACTGGGCATTCAGAGTGAATGTTCCGGTCGAGCTGATTTATTATCCGTGAGTCTCCAAATTTAAAAATCCGTGCGTTTTTTGAATAGCTTCGAAAAATCCAAATCCCACAAAATCAAGTTTCTCCAGTTCTTCCATGGTCGCCCAACGGTATTCTTGATGTTCTTTGCTCAACGTGACCACGTGAGCATCGTCTTTTGCATGACAATAATAGAAGATACGGTATGTTCCGAAGTTAAATGTCGAATGAATAATTGCCGATGGCTCGATATCTAAACCTGTTTCTTCTTTCGTTTCCCGAATCAATGTTTCAACTGCTTGCTCTCCGGTGTTCATGCGACCACCCGGAAGATTCCACTTTCCGCCAATGTCTTTTATCTTGTCAATCAACCGCAAAACCAAATACCGTTTCTGGGAATCCACAACCACAGCGTACTCTGCGACATTACATTGAAGATGCTCTTCGGTCATATGTTTGTTTTTAATTGTTTTAATCAACTCCGAAAGCGTTACGGATTCGAATCCTCGTTATGGTTAAGGCTCATAAATAGAATGAGTGCCGATCGAAACGAAAAGAATATCACCGTTTTCAAGAGAGCGAAATAGAATGCGGTAATTCATCGTGATCGAAATACTCCACAAACCTTCTAATTTGCCACGTAATTGGTGCGTGCGCAACGAGGGATGAAACGGATTCTCGCGAAAACGCTTTTCCGTAATCACAGCGCGCTCTTGGACAGATCGTGGGAGCTTTTGAAAAAGTTTCTCAAAACGAGAACTATAGTAGATTGCTTGCACCCGCATGTTAGGACATGAGGTCGGTCAGGGATCGGAGCTTCTTTGTTTTGCCAGCTTTATGTTCGCGCAGTGCTTCGCGATCGAACTTCACAACATCCTCCTCTGTGATCATCGCTTGCTCTTGCCGTATGAGATGGTGAAAATAGGCGCTCTTGGATTGAAAGCCTCGCGTCTTTGTCTGACGCTCAATATAGCGAGTAACATCCGCGGGGAGAGAAATGGTGACAATAGTACGCATAAGATCGAAAAAATAATATGTATTACAATTGTAATACAGAAAAAATATATCGTCAAGCGGAGAGGGATGAACGCTATTCAAACCCTCGTGCAAAAGTTGATCGAATGGCAACTCGGTGGGGATAAGTATAAGTGACATTCACTCTAATTGTAAGTTTTACTCAAAAATGTATACAAAAATATAGAAAAAATGAAAGGGGAATATAAATAAAATTGCTAGGACTAGCGATTTTTTTATTTTCGCCCTATAAACCCTATAAAATTTTACATACATTTTTCATTAAAACTTACAAGCGACTGTCGGATCGGACCTCACGCAGGATCCGTCGGCTGATCGCGGACTATGACCGCGGCTCCTCGGGAACATCGCCGGAGAGCGCGACACCGGTCGCCCCGGCCTTCACGGGTCGCGGCGTGGTCCGACACTTCCCCTTCACGGGACTTCTCTCGTGCGCCACGTGTGGGTGTGCGGTCACGGCGAGCCGGATCGTGAACCGCCATGGCACAGTCTATCGCTACTACCATTGCTCCAAACGAAAACAGGGGTGCACGTGCAGAGAGCGGCACATCCCAGCCGAGAAGCTTGAGGATCAGTTCGTCTCCTTCTTCGAGAGCCTCACGATCGAGGACACGGTCGCCGCGATCCTCCTCGACGAGATCGACGAGAGCGCCACCAAGCTGAATACCGCGGCAGAAGAGGAGCGAGAACGCCTGGAGCGCTCTCGAGCCGCAGCCGAGGCGAACCTCTCGAAGCTCCTCGACCTCTTCGTCGGAGGCCGCATCGAGCAGGAGGAATATGACCTCAAGCGGAATGAATACGTGGTCCGACGTCACGCGCTCGAGGACCGACTCCGCGCGCTTGCGCAGACGCCGGCCGAACGGTTCAAACCCTTGAAAGACTCGATTTCATTGCTGACATCAGCCAAGGATCGGTTCATTACAGGTGACGACCGCGAAAAGCGACAGCTCGTCCACTGGTTCGGTTCAAACCCTCGGATCCGGAAGAGAACTTTGCTCATCTCAGC
>CAZOCX010000087.1:0-3649 GCA_964578475.1 uncultured Gammaproteobacteria bacterium
ACATCCATTGAACTTCTTTATCCGTGCCGAAATCCATTACGCGTTCAATGATATACCGCGCATGTTTCCGAGGATCAATGGTTTTGGGATTCACATCCCAAAATAGCGAAGGTCGAAACTTCATTACTTTTTTTGTAAGCTGATCTGACCTCTTTATGCTGTCTTGATCACGTTTCATGTAATCATTTTAACATATTTTCTGTGTTGTTTCAATATTGCCCACATTAATTATTGGTAAACGGCAACCCCCTGTAGCCTTAGCGTAGGGGGGGGTCTGACCCCTTTTGTTAAAAACAACCGTAACCATGAATCGACGAAAGTCTGTGCTATACTGATCGCTACACACGGCACCAAAAAACCAGATTTTTTCTTCACCATCTAACTGCGATATGCCCCACATTGTTGCACACAAACTGGAAAAACAATATGCTCTGGGAAAAGAAACGATTTTTGCGTTGATGCCCGTGGACCTCGAAATCGAAAAAGGAGAAATGATCGCAATCATGGGACGAAGTGGAAGTGGAAAGAGCACCCTTCTACAACTCATTGGCGGTTTGGATAGCCCCACACGTGGGACCATCACGGTCGACGGCGTGGATTTGAGTTCTATGAATGATCATGATCGTTCGATGTATCGCAACAACACTGTGGGATTCGTGTTCCAGTTTTTCTATTTGCAGCCATATCTTACAGTAAGTGAAAACGTTCAGATTCCATTGATCTTCCGCGGCGAACCGATCGAATCGCGTGAACGTAAAGCTGAAGAAGCGCTGAAATCCGTGGGTCTGGAAGAAATGGCACAACGTCTCCCCAATCAGTTGAGCGGAGGGCAAATGCAACGCGTGGCTATTGCGCGAGCAATTGTGCACGAACCGCAAATTTTATTAGCAGATGAACCGACCGGAAATCTTGACGAGAAAACCGGCGAAGAAATCATGACGTTACTCAAAAATCTCAATCGAGAACACAACACCACATTGATCATTGTGACCCATGATTCCGATCTTGCAGCGCATGCATCTCGGGTGATCACGGTTGCGAATGGAGTTATCTCTACAAAACCGATCGTATGATTCGACTCACGGACGCATTTCGATTAACACGCACGAAATTCCAGACACGAAAATTTCGAAGTGTCTTTGCTGCATTCTCACTTTCGTTGGCACTGATTATTATCTTGCTATTTATCATCGGCGGAAACGGCGTGTTGAATTTTGCTAAACAAACATTTAAGGATACATTATCCAACCGATACTTCGCTGCGGAAGATTTTGTGAACGCGGAAACCATCACAGAACCTACGAGCTCTGGTGCGATATCTCAAACTGTAACATCAACATCCGATGAACCTCCGAAACCCGTAAACCCGAATGAATATTTAGAAAAATATCGGGGGTCCGGTGTGAAGGCGGTGTATGTCCAAAAAATGATTGACCCGTATCAACCGAATTATGCTTTAGAAAACACCAACGATACGGGATTAACCCTTAGCTTAAGTGCCTCGGATTCGCTCTTTGTCCAGGATTTTTTGTATCAAGATTATACATTTGAAAATCAGTATGAGGGAAAAATTCCGGTGATTATTCCCGAGGAATTAGTGATTCAAAACAGTGATCCCGCCTATTACAATCTCACATCTGAAGAACGCTACCGAAAACTCCAGGAGAGTCTCACGCAATACATCGGAAAATCATTCAAGATTGTGAACGTCACATATGAACTGAATGAAAAAAGCGAGACGCCAGAATCTACCCGTGTGGTGAAACCTACTGATCTGGAAGTGATTGTTGTGGGTGTAAGTCGATCTAGTTTTGGAGCAGGGTACTTACCAGGCTTTAACATCGTTGTGCCATTGTGGGCGCTCGACACGCAACCCACGCTTAAGAGCAAAGTAGAGATGGCACAAACGCGCTTGGTGTATGAGTTTGAAACTAAAAATCAGCGAGACGAGTTTACAAAAACTGCGGCTGGACAAATACAAGGAGGAATGTTTGGTGGGGGTTTCGCCGTGGGATCACCGCTCATCATGCCGGTGTTCGGTCCATTTGAAATGTTTCGACAGGGTCTGAATTTTTTCCGCGTCGCAGCAATGATTGTCGGAGGATTGTTCCTGGTAATTTCTGCGATTTCTCTCATGACAACACTCGGAAAAATTATTGGAGACAGTAAGCAAGAAATCGGGATCTTCCGTGCAACAGGTGCCCAAAGAAGCGACATTCGCAAAATTTATTTTGCCTATACATTTACTCTCGCGGGAATTGCCTACGCATTTGGCTTGATCATCAGTTATGGGCTTCTTGCCATTGCTTCATCGAAATGGGGTGAGCAACTTTATTATCAGCTCGCGAGTTTTGGAACATCAACCGACGTTTCCGTTCCACGATTTATTTTTGTGAGTTTTCCCTTCCTCCACCTCGCAGGATTCTTTATCTTCGCGTTGTTGTTTGGTCTGCTTGCTTCCGCCATTCCTATTCTTCGGGCATCGCGTTTGGATCCGGTAACAGTGTTGCGCGATTTGTGAGTTGTGAAATCTTTTGTTGATGCTAAAACGGACACTCCATGGCTCTGCGCATGTTCTGTAAGTTCGATCGCTGCAACGAAAGATAGGTTTCTCCGCGCGCAGCATCATTGGGTGTCAATCCTTCAATCGAATGCAAGGGAAGTGTTCCGCCACCGATTTCTTGTGCAATCGTTTCGGAAAGTCCCGGACTCACGAGTGTCTCTACCAACAAATACTGAACTCCCAACTTTTTTGCTTGTGCTGTAATTTCTGAAAATTCCTTTAAGGAAGGTTCCTGATCCGGGGAAATACCTGCGACCGAAACAACGGTTAGGTTATAGCGACTCGCAAAATATTGGAGAAAATGATGCGATACGACAATGGTGTCGAGTTTACAATCGGTCAAACCCTTTTGAATATCACGATCCAGATTCTGTAATTCTTCGATGAAATTCGCTGCATTGGTCTGGTATTCCGACGCATGATTGGAATCTTCGGAAACCAATGCATCACGAATTTTTTCCACCATCCCAATCGCAAGAATCGGGTCCATCCAAATATGCGGATCGAAATCGCTTTGCTTTTCCCCTTCTGCGGCTTGAAAAAGATCTAAATTTTCGGTCATTTTCACGGTACGGACACCTGACGACAATAGCTCTGATGCAATTTTTTCTGCCCACGGGTCTAATCCTGCTCCATGAAACACCAACACATCAGAGTTTTGCATGCGCGCAACATCATTCAATGTGGGCTCAAACTCGTGCGCCTCAACTCCAGAAGGCGTTGGGTTAAACACCTCCACATTCTCGCCACCGACCTTTTTTACGAAATCCTCAAGAACAAAAGTTGTTGCCCCGACTTTTAATGTTGTTGTCGATTCTTGGGGTTTGGATTGTAGGGAAGCGAACGCCAAAACAGCAGCAACAATGATCCCGAGAACGAGCAGAATGATTGCGGGGCTTCGTGTTATGTTAGACATCAATCACCTTAACAATTATTGATGCAACTTAGTTGCATTAGAATTATATCCTTTTCTAGCCTTTTTTGCAAGTCCCTGTCGGAGAAAGAGAGGCGGCCTTCTTTTTGCTTCCCTGGAGCTCATCTCAAAAATAATCTTCCGGCCATTTTGGCGCCGTTTGGCCTGCAACT